>SLRP01000202.1 GCA_007130845.1 Kiritimatiellia bacterium
AACCTTATCTGGATAAACCAGGAAGACTGCATCCGTTGCAACGCCTGTGTGAACGTGTGCCCTGTAGACTGCATAAGCATCCAGAAGGTAAGCATGGACACACGGCCATCGCCTGCCTCTGATGGAGTGCACGTGGATATAAAGCCATCTGCTGAGTGATATGCATATTTAATTGCCCATATTGCATCATGTAGTATCGTTTGGCGGGGGGATATGAATATGGCCGCCACGACGGAAGTCCGTGAGAGAGTCAAGCTTGTTGGTCTGGGTGTGCCCAGACTGGATGCAGATGAAAAGGTGCGAGGCAAGGCCGAATACGCCGACGATCTCAACATACCGGGTGCATGGCACGGATTCGTTGTGAGATCCCCGATTCCCCACGGGCGAATCATAAGTTTAACGCTTGATCCCGGATATGACTGGACCAAAGTGGTGGTGGTAACGCCCGAGGATATACCCGGCAACAACATCGTGGATATGATGGGCCGGGACATGCCGTTCATAGCCCACGACGAAATACGTTATCTTGGGGAGCCGATTGCCCTTGTAGCTGCTCCCACGCGCAAGCTTGCCCGTGAATCAGCGGCCCACATTCACGCCGATATTGAAGAACTCCCTCCCCTGTTGTCGCTCGGGGAATTGGTCGATCAATACAAGAAAGACAGGAGCAGTTTGCACGAACTGAGCGCGCAAACCATCCGCAAGGGAGACATCGACCGGGCGCTAAGGGAAGCAGATATCGTCATAGAGGGCGAATACCGTGCCGGCCACCAGGAACAGCTTTATATAGAGCCGCAGGGCATGGCGGCGATTCCCGGAGAGGATGGTTCAATATTCATTCATGGCAGCATGCAATGCCCGTATTATATCAATCCTGAGTTATGTGAAACCCTGGATCTTCCAGCCGAAAAAATACGCGTGAAACAATCCGCGGTGGGAGGCGCGTTCGGCGGCAAAGAGGAGTTTCCCACCCTTCTAGCAGGCTATTGCGCACTGCTTGCAATCAAATGCAAAAGACCGGTTAAGATCATTTTTGACCGGCACCAGGATATCCTTTATTCCACCAAGCGCCACCCCGTTTGGACAAGGTACCGGACCGGATTGAAGAAAGACGGCACAATCAACGGTATGAAGGTCGACTTCCTGCTGGACGGCGGCGCATATACCACATTGAGCCCTGTCGTCATGTATCGCGGCATCCTGCATTCAGCAATGGGATACCGTTGTGACAACGTCTTTGTTGACGGGCATGTATATCGCACCAATACCTTTCCCAATGGCGCCTTCCGAGGTTTCGGAGCCCCGCAGGCAATATGGGGGTTGGAATCCCACATTGATGACCTCGCCAAGGCATGCGGAATGGCACCTCATGAATTCCGGCTGAAAAACGCACTCAAGGAGGGAGATACAACGCCTACAGGAGGAGTCCTGCGGTACAGCGTGGGATCTCAGGATGTACTGGCAAAAACAATTGAGAAATCGCGATTTGGCGAAAAACTACAGAACGGCAGCCGCGGCAATCCGCATGAAAAGAAATGGTATGGCATTGGCATGTCATTTTTCGCTCACGGCGCCGGGTTCACGGGCGATGGAGAGGCTAGGATAAAGGCAAAAGTGGCGCTGGACCTGGAGCAGAACGAAGAAGGCAGGCCCGTGGTGAACGTGCGCGTCAGCTCCACGGAAATGGGACAGGGGACATTCACTATCTTGCCGCAGATAGTCGCCGATGCCTTGTCCATAGATCTGGATTACGTGCGGTGTCCATATCCCGACACCTTGTATGTCCCCGACAGCGGCCCTACCGTGGCCTCGCGCACGGCAATGGTTGTTGGAAACACCGTGCACGGCGCCGCGAAGAAAATGAAGGTTCAACTCGAGGAATATGTTTCAAACGAAATCATGAACGCCGGAGATGTATATTTGGCTGATGGACAATTTCGAGGACCTTACGAGACAGGTCGGATTTCATTTCATGAGGCGGGTATGCGTTACCTTGAGAATAATGGGCCGATGCGCGTGTACAATCAGTTCAGTTTGCCTGACTATATTCATTGGAACCAGAAGACATTTGAAGGGGATGCCTATCCTGCATATTCCTGGGGCTGCAATGTGGCAGAAGTGGAGATAGACCCGCTGACGCTTGAACTAAACGTCCTTAAAGTGACCGCTACGTACGATATCGGCAAGGTCTTGAATCCCGTCCTGGCAATGGGACAGATACAGGGAGGCCTGGTGCAGGCCCTGGGATATGCGGTGATGGAGAAAATAGAGATAGTCGACGGAAAATTCGACGCAAGCCGCATGCAGACCTATGTGATTCCAACAACTCTCGATATTCCGGAATTTGACCTGGACTTCGTTGAGTTTCCCTACGAGTTCGCCAATCCCGGAGCCAAGGGGGTCGGAGAAATCCCGATGGACGGGCTCGCGCCGGCCATCGCCAACGCCGTAGAGCAGGCTGCGGGGGTGCGATTGCGCGAGTTGCCGATGATTCCGGAGAATCTATTCGCCGCCCTGCACGAAACGGAAACGTATAAGATATGAAAATAATATCGCGTAAATGGATCGTAAATGGCGAGTCTCTCACGGTTGAGGTTAATCCCGTGCGGCGCCTCCTTGACGTCCTGCGCGATGACCTGGAGCTAAAGGGCACCAAGGAAGGCTGCGGCGAGGGCGAATGCGGCGCCTGTACAGTAATCGTTGATGGTCAGCCTGTGCTGGCCTGCCTTCTACCTGCGGGCCAAGTGGAAAATGATTCTGAGATCACCACGGTCGAAGGTCTTGAGAAAACAAAGGCCGGCCAGGTGCTTCAACAGGCATATATCAATAAGGGCGCGGCGCAATGCGGTTTCTGCATTCCAGGCATGATCGTATCCTCATATGCTTTGCTTCAAGAACACCCGCGGCCAAGCGACTCGTTGATCAAGGAGTCTCACGCAGGAAACATATGCCGCTGTACTGGTTACGAAAAAATTGTCGAGGCTGTTCATGCAGCGTCTGAAAACTGGCTTGGAAAACGGGCGGCCGGCGATGGGAAGACAATATGAATCCGGTATCAACCCTTAAGACCTTTGAGGATATAGACTGCGAGTTTCCGAAGAGTCTGCAAAGTGCGCTGGAGCTTATGGCCGACGAGAAGACCCGGGGTCAGCCTCTAGCGGGCGGAACCGACCTGATGGTGCAATGGGAATCAGGAGTGATTCCCATACCCGACAGGGCGATCAGCGTAAAGAACATACCTGAGCTTCGCGAGATCCGGGAAAACGGGTCGAATGTGATAATAGGCGGATCGGTGACTCACATGGAATTGAGACAATCCCCCATAGTACGCCGATGGCTGCCATCGCTTGCCGAAGCTGCAGCCACCATCGGCGGATTCCAGATCCAGATAATGGGAACGATCGCCGGAAATGTGGCTAATGCAAGCCCTGCCGCCGACCTTGCGCCGTCATTGTTGATAACTGACGGCACCGTACTCCTTGCAAGTGTTGAAGGCGAACGGGAAGTCAAGCTGACCGAATTGTGGACTGGGTACCGCAAGATCGATCGCCGGCCCGAAGAACTGATCGTCAGTTTTAATCTGCCCAAACTCCTTGATGATTACTTTGAAAGCTGGCGCAAGCTCGGACCCCGGAAAGCTCAGGCAATCTCGAAGGTTATGGGGAGCAGCCGGGGTCGGATAAGCAACGGAGTGGTGGAGTCATTCAAGGTGGCGCTGGGCAGTGTAGCGCCAACTGCGATTCGATTCTTTGAATTGGAACAGTGGATTACCGGGAAACCGTATAGCAAGGAAACTCTGCAAGAGGCTGAGCAGCGGTCAGCCGCATTGATTAACCCGATATCGGACATCCGGTCCACGGCTGAATACCGCAAGTGGGTCAGTGGAAAACTCGTTCGCTGCTTCCTGGAAAACCTTGCCGGCCGGAGCAATAAGTAACCCTCCTTCACAAACCCGGAACCTCCTTTATTATTACATTCATCATGACGATCGTCTGGTTTAATGTAATAGTGTCTTGATGGGCCGGCCGGGTGTTTGTCGTCATGGCTTGGATGGAATTTACCCGGTTACCACCCCAGATTACGGCAAGCTTCCTTCCAATCCTCAGGGGTGTTCACGTTGTGCAAAACTGCGGGGTCATCAACTTCGATCAGGCATTCTAACGGCTTCAGAACCTGATCCAATCGTTTGTTCTCTCCGGCATCCGTATCAAGTATGCGAAGGGCGGTTGCGGCGGACAAGAATGCGATGTGTCCCGGTTGACCATTATACATCGGCCGGATAACCTTGCAGTCACCGGATTCTGCTGCCCCACGAAGCATGGTCACTGTTTCCGGCCTGATACCCGGAGAATCAACAGGCAAAATGAAATATCCGTCATAGCCGGGAAGGCACCTGAGACCTGTCTGAACCGAGGAAAACCGTCCCTTACTCTTCCATTCTTTGTTTACTGCAATGTCGGGCCAGTCCAGTTTGAGGGCATTGTGTTCATGTTCACTCCCAAGCACTATGACCGTCTTATCACAACCCGACTGTTCCAGAAGTTGAGCCTGACGGCGTGCAAGAGGAACCCGGTCAGGAGTCGGCAAAAGCGCCTTGGGCGTGCCCATGCGTTGTGACTCGCCTGCGGCAAGGACAATACCTGCATGATGGTTCATACAGAGAGGACAGGCTTGAATTTAAGGGAGCATCTCAGCATATCAATACCTTTCGGGTTTCGGATCCCTGCTCAACAGCGCCTCAACGGCTTCATGCGGATTCTTGCCCTCATGGACCACGGCATATACTTCATCAGTAATGGGAACCTCGACATTCACATCTCCTGCCAATGCGCGAGCATTCCCACAGTTCCACACACCTTCGGCCACCTGTTCCATGCTCTTCAAAATGTCTTCGATTTTCTCGCCCCTGCCCAACCGTTCTCCTACCGTGCGATTCCTGCTTAGCGTGCTTGTACAGGTTACGACCAGATCGCCAATGCCGCTCAGACCGCTGAATGTGGCGGGATGAGCTCCCAGCGCCACTCCCAACCGCGTCATCTCCGCCAGACCCCGGGTCATCAAGGCCGCCTTGGTATTGTCGCCGAAACCTATGCCGTCGCTTACTCCTGCGGCAATTGCGACGATATTCTTCATGGCCCCTCCAAGCTCCACACCTATTACATCGTTTGATGTATATACACGGAAAAGCGAGTCAGTGAATATAGTCTGCAATTGTTCAGCCTGTTCATGATCCGCTGATGCGATGACCACTGCCGAGGGCACTCCCCGCGCAACCTCCTCCGCGTGGCTTGGCCCGGACAACGCGGCTACCATATCCCGGCCGAGAATACTCCCGGCAGTTTCGGTCATGCGCCTATGCGTGTCCTTGTCCAGGCCCTTGGCAACGCTTAACAGAAGGCTGGAAGGCGATATGAATCTTGCGAATGACTCGATAACCGAAGAATAGTAACGGGAAGGGACTGCAAATACTATCACGTCGGCTTTCTTCACGGCTGTGTCACGGTCGGATGTCCATTTTATTCCTGGCGGCAGAGCTATTCCCGGAAGGAATTTGATGTTTTCCCCACGGTCAATGATATGATCTATGTATTCGGAAAATGGACCCCACACATGCACGTCGTGCCCGTTCCTGTTCAGTACCAGAGCAAGAGCCGTGCCCCATCCTCCATCTCCTATTACAGCGATACGTTTCATGTTAGTCCGTTTCTCTTATCCCTTCGTGTTCCTTGGTGTTTCCCACTGAATTCGAAACGGTTTTCGCTGCCGTTAATAAGACGCGCTATATTGCTATGGTGGCGTATCACAATGAGAATACCAAACAGGGTTAATACTATTGGGAGCAAAAGACCGTCTTCCATGTACAGGATCCATCCGATCACGGGTATTAGAATGGCCGCGCCAATCGAGGAAACAGAGACATATCTGGTAGTAACCATCAGGGCAGCCCATACAAGCAGACCGATGAGCACGGCGGAGTGCGCTATTCCCAATAACACACCTGCAGTGGTGGCGACTCCCTTACCCCCCTTGAAACCCAGATATACCGGCCAGTTGTGCCCGATTATTGCCGCGCAACCGCATATAACAGGGAAAAGGCCTTCAACGTCGAATGGATCTGCGGCAAGCATCGGAAAAAAAAAGGCCGGCACAAACCCTTTGAGGGCGTCGGCAGCAAATGTGGCTATGCCCCAGCCCTTTCCGACAAAGCGGAAAACATTCGTAGCCCCTATATTCCCGCTACCGACCGAGCGGATATCAATCCCCTTCACTCGACCAACCACAAGACCGACAGGAACAGCCCCCAGCAGATATGCTGCCGCAATCAATAACACGATAATGACGGCATCATTCATGATTTAGTATACGTTTTCCTGAGATGAGACGGAAGAATCCGCAAAGCTTCACGGTACTTTGCTATTGTGCGGCGGGCGACATTGAAGCCATCCCTACGGAGACGATCGGCTATGTCCTGATCTGATAACGGCGATGAGGGGTCTTCATGGTTCACCAACTTGGTGATAGCGTCCTTTATGGTCTTATTCGACACCATTTTACCATCCGCCGCTTTGTAGCCCGGAGTGAAAAAATATTTCATCTCAAACGTGCCTTGCGGGGTCTGCATGTACTTATTGGCAATGGCCCGGCTTACTGTAGTTTCGTGTATCCCAAGAATGTCGGCTACAGCCGACATTGTAAGCGGTTTAAGATGTTCAATTCCCTTGTCGAAGAAATCCTTCTGCACGCGTAAAATTTCGTCGGCTATATTGCGAATTGTCCGTTGGCGCTGGTCAATGCTCTTTATCAGAAAAGTCCCCGACCTGACTTTCCCCCGTATATATTCCTTTACCTCCGAAGGCGTGGAAGAATCCTCCATAAGCTTACGATATTGCCTGCTTATACGGAGTCTGGGAATCTGTTCGTCATTAAGAAGAACCGTGTAGTGTTCATTCATCTTTCTGACTTCCAGTTCGGGAACGATATACTGTTCTGTGCCGGCAGAAAATCTCCGGCCGGGTTTTGGCTCCAGGGTGGCAATGAAGTTTGCGATATTCTGAACCTCTTCAACCTTTATCTTGAGGCTCCGCGCGATGTTCGTGTATTTGCGCGAACCCAGGTCGTTAAGGTGATCCCGGACAACCCTAGCAGCGTGTGTTCCGGACATTCCAAGACGGTCGAGCTGCTGCTCTAGACATTCCCGCAGATCCCGGGATCCCACTCCGATTGGATCGAAGTCACGGATAACGTCCAGGATTCGTTCCAGCCGCTCAAGCTTGTAACCCGTGGTTTCTGCAAGCTCCTCAACTGTGATGGCTAGATAGCCGTCGTCATTTATATTTCCTATCATAAGCTCGCCTATCTGCCGGTCTTCCTCGGACAGGTTGCTTAAAGACAGCTGCCGAAGCAGGTGTTCCTGAAGCGATTCGGCCTGTGACATGGAATTCAGCAAATAAAGCCTTTTCGAATCGTCGTCCCGGCTATGAGGATGGATAACCTGGTTTTGCTGAAAATATTCACGCCATTCATCGTCAAGCTTGGCCAGGATTTCGAACTCTTCATCAAAATTCAATTCGTCATCGCCTTCGGCTTCATTGGAACCCGGTTCCACTTCGATTTGTTCATTCTCTATTGGATTCTCTTCGATGGTGGGGTTCTTTTCCAGTTCCTGCTGGATAAGCGTGCGCAACTCCATGATTGGAACCTGCAGAAATTCCAGGGATTGGCGAAGCTGCGGTGCCAAAACCATCTGCAGGCGCTGTTGCTGGGTTTGCGATAATGACATATTCACCATGCCGTGTACTTTACGCCGTATGGGCGAATCAAACAATCCCAATGCTTGATATCTGTTACAACATGCAATACCGGGATTCGGCACGGCTCCCTATGAAGCAACGTGATAGCAGCGATGTAAATTTTCATCCTGGTGTCACGCAGCATGAAATATATACGTAACCGGCATCACTCGTGCTTGACGCAGGGATTATTAATGTTCACCATAGTCCTTACGATATTAGTCTTCCGGAATCCTTGTTTGATTGGAGTTCATGTCTTTGCAAATATGTATACTGGCTAGCGGAAGTTCCGGTAATTGCACCTTCATAGGGTCTAAATCGACTTCCGTTCTTATAGATGCCGGACTCAGTGCAAAACGGACTGCTGAGGCACTGGCTGAAATAGGGCAGGATGTAAGATATTTGCACGGGGTATGTGTGAGTCATGAGCACAACGATCATATCACCGGGCTTCGCGTGCTTCACGGGCGACACGGCATACCGGCATATGCGAATGCTGGAACAGTGGAAGCCCTGTGCAGACGCCCCGAGCTGGCCTCTATTACCTGGCAGGTATTTACTACTGGGTCTCCATTCCATATAGGGGATATGCGAATCGAACCTTTTTCCGTTCCTCACGACGCATATGATCCGGTTGGATTCGTAGTCGAATCAGAAGGAGCAAGGGTGGGTGTGGTCACCGATATGGGCATGGCGACTTCGCTTATCCGGGAACGGCTGCGCAAATGTCACGCTTTGGTCATAGAGGCCAATCACGACGAAAAGCTGCTTGCCGAGGCCGAACGCCCATGGTCGCTCAAACAGAGGATCCGCGGACGTCAGGGACATTTGTCCAATGAACATGCGGCTGAGATGGTGGCCGAGATAGCCGGGCCTGAGCTGCGCCAGGTTTTCCTGGCGCATCTGAGCGAGGACTGCAACAGGCATGATCTGGCCTTGGAGACCACACAGAAGCGGCTGACCGATAACGGACATCACCACATAAATGTCAGTCTTACATTTCCGGATCGTATCAGCGAAATATGGTCGTATGCGTGACGCTGTCGCGCACTGCCGCAAGGTGATGGGAGTCGACTATTATTACCGGTTCATGTCCGCAAAGTGCCTGCGAAGTCGCTGCAATCCTTCTTCGCTCCACCCTTCCGGCTCTGTCAGCGCCAGCCACGCCTCAAGATAATCCCCGGCAGTGTAATTGTGCCCGAATCCGGGCGGGGATGAACCAGCAGCCATATCGGCGGCGAGTTGCAGCCATGTGACAATGGGAAACCATCTCAGATCCGGCGATACGTCCGGTCCGCGCGGTTCCGACATCCAGTCGGGTTCCCGGTAGAGCGAGCCGGGCTCGAAGAATGTAACAGGATCGCTGGCGTATTGCAGAAACGCTATTCTAAAAGAACCCCATTCCGTATCCGGCGCATCCAGGCCGGTATTCTGATTGGCAAAGCGCACGACCGAGCCACTGCGAAAACGCGGAAGCCATGCGGGCGAGTCCGGCTCGCGCTGATCCGTAACCGTACGCCAGGTGTCACTTCGAAACGGCGGGCCGCTCCACAGGACTCCGTGGAATGGATCCTCAATGATATCGTACAACTCGAATGACAAGTCGGAATTCAAGGCTCCCAAGCTCAACCCGTGCAGAAAAAGTTTCGGGCGGCTGTCGTGAGGCAGCGAAGTCCAGTGTCCATAGATTTCCCTGAAGACCGCCCGGGCTGTTTCAGCTCCGTATTCTCCCTCAAGCATCAACGACAAGTGGCTGGGCAGATATGAATATTGAACGGCCACACTCGCGATATCGCCACGATGAAGATATTCGACGGTATCGACTGCATTGGGATCCACCCAGCCTGTTCCAGTGGGAGTAATCAATGCCAATATCGATCGATCAAAGGCATTTACTCGTTTCAGTTCCTCCAGAGCAAGCCTTGCGCGCTCCTCGGGCGTATCGGCTGAATTCGCGCCGACATAAACCCGCAGCGGGCTCAAGCTATGCCCGGAATTTGAAAAGGCGGCAAGATCGATGGCCTCCGGGCTGCGTGCAATGAATCTCCGTCCCTGACGCCCCATCTCCTCCCAATTTACCAGTGACACGGGGCTGCCGGTCTTCAATGGATCTGCAGGTTGTTCGAACTCCGGCTCGATCAAGGCGTCAATCTCCTGATATGATCGATCCGCCGCGCGCAATGCCATCTTGAATATAACACCGTCAAGTATGGACCAGAACAGGATAAATGCCGCTACAAGCCCCACGAGGTGTGAAACCCTTCTAGGGATTATGATCTGCAACCTGGTTGAAAGAAATTGAAACGTCCGTCTGAAAAGCTTTGCCACAAGGAGCAAGGCTGTGAACAACGAAAAGGCTATTACTCCCACGTAAACAGGATGGACCGGGCCGGCCTCCTCAAGCCCCATGAGGGCGCGAAGCTCCCTTTGCCATTCGTTTGCCCGCCACAGAAAGATAACGGCAATGAAGACGCAAATGCATGCAGATCCAAGGCGTATCAACCTCTGAATGCGCTCGCCGGGGGTTCGCAGTTCCAGATATCTGTAAAGCCAGTGACCAGATACCCCTACTCCATATCCGGCAAGCAGTGACAATCCCGATATGATTCCCTGAATAATCTCGGTCCTTGGAAGAAGTGTAGGCGTCAGGGAAAGGGAGAAAAAAAGGGTGCCCGTCAACAAACCGACGGTGGAAAAATGGGTTTTCAAGCGCATGCTTCTATTCCTGCAGCCTCATCCCTCAAGCTTGTTTCGGCCCGCATAAGTATTAATCCCGTCAACTCCATAAACACGACAGCAGACAACATTACGTTCAATCCCGATCAGTCTCAAGGAGGTAGTTCCACGTATGTTGACATTAAACGGCAGAAACTGAAAAAGAGGAGACGATATCAATACGCAGATATATATTTATTAATATAAGAATGAATAATACAATCCCTGCCGGATAACTTTCCTACCGGACGCCGGTAGAATATGCTTACATGAAAGGATAGGGCGTAACCTGCGGGAGTTGTACATATGACGACAGCGAGCACAACCAAGCTGGCCATGCTGCTTGAAAAGTCGGAGCTGTTCAGCTCCGAACAGATATCGGATCTGCTTCGCAAACAGCAGGAGACCGGCATGTCCGTAACCGACACGGTGGTTTCCCAGGGCCTGGCCAGGGAAGACAGGTTTCTTGAGGCCCTGGCCGGAGCCATGGGCATACCTTTCGTACGACTGGGAGAAGCAACCATTGAAAGCGCCGTACTCGAAAAGCTTTCGACCAAGGCCGTATTTCAATACAACGTCATTCCCGTTTCACTGGAAAACGGCATCCTGCGCGTGGCTACTCATGACCCGTTCATACCCGGCCTTATCGATGCCATGCGCATGGCATCAGGGATGAAGGTGCGCCTCGCATTGAGCACCACATCGGATATTGCAAAGGCTGCTACCAAATTCTACGGCGTAGGTGCAGACACCCTGGAACGCATGATACAGGATGACCGTATAGAATTGACGCCTGAAGAGGACATTCTCAAGAAGGATCTCAGCGAGGAAGGCGACAAGGAAGCCTCGGTAGTTAAATTTGTCAATCAGATCATATGGGAGGCATTTAAGGACAGGGCAACGGACATTCACATTGAGCCCATGGAAACCTCCCTGCGAATACGTTACAGGATAGACGGCGTGCTGCATCAAACCCCTGTTCCCTCATATCTGAAACGATTCCAGGCCTCTTTGATTTCTCGCATCAAGGTGATGGCCAACATGGATATAGCGGAGAAACGATTGCCGCAGGACGGGCGCATCAGCCTGAAAATACGTGGTGAAGACATTGATGTTCGCGTATCCACCATGCCGACAGTTTACGGAGAAAGCGTTAGTCTGCGTCTATTGATGCGCCACAGCGGATTGCTTGGCCTCGACAAACTAGGTCTTGAGTCCAGCGATGAAATCATTCTCAAGAAACTGATTGCGAAACCGCACGGAATACTGCTCGTAACAGGGCCTACGGGTTCTGGCAAATCGACTTCGCTGTACGCATGGCTCCACACAATCAATTCCATAGACAAGCGTATTATAACTATAGAAGAGCCCATAGAATATGAAATGGCCGGGATAAACCAGATCCATGTTCGCTCCGAAATCGGTCTCTCCTTTGCAACGGGTTTACGTCACATTCTGCGTCAGGATCCCGATGTAATAATGGTGGGTGAAATCCGGGACAGGGAAACAGCGGAGATTGCGATACGGGCTGCGTTGACGGGCCATCTAGTATTCAGCACCCTCCATACCAACGATGCAGCAGGGGCTATTACCCGCCTCGTCGACATGGGCATAGAGCGGTTTCTTGTGGCATCTTCGCTGGAGGGCCTGATCGCACAGCGTCTTGTCAGGCGGCTATGCACGAACTGCCGGCGGAAACGCGATATGGATGAGAGTTTTTTGGAAAGCATAGGGTTTCCTAGGGAGCGGCTTTCAGAGGGCGACATATACGAGGCGGTTGGGTGCGAGGATTGTAGAAACACGGGGTTCATGGGTCGAACGGGGATATACGAAATCATTGTTGTCACGGATTATATTCGTCCTATGGTCGTGGCCCGGTCCTCCAGCGCGGAGATCAAGCAAATGGCAATAAAGCGTGGCATGCGGGTTCTTCGCCACGACGGATGGACAAAAGTGCTGAAGGGTATCACCACTATTGAAGAGGTTCTTCGGGTCACGGAGGATACCGAGGATCTTGCCGAGACATGAAAAGTCGTTACCTGGTTTTCACGTGTGCAGTTCGGCGCACATTTGAAATTACTTCTAAACAACAGGATATTGACAGGGAATAGATCAAAGAATGCCCCGATATTCATACAAAGCCAAGTCACACTCCGGGGAGAGTACGCAGGGCCACGTTGACGCAAGGGACCGCCGCTCGGCGCTGACTCAAATTGAGCGGATGGGATTTATTCCAGTGTCAGTTGTTGAGGGAGCAGGTGTGCCGCCTAAAGAAGAACGGCGGAAACCGCTCCGGCGCTCAGCCGGAAACAGGCATTCTTACCGGACTACGCGAGCGCCCCGAAAGCAGCGAATGAAGTTACGGGATGTGCTCTTTTTTACGCGCGAACTCAGTGACTTGCTGGCATCCGGAATGACACTCGGAAACGCTCTGAACACTCTGGCTGTACGCAAAACCGGACGGGCTCAGGATGTCATTATTCCCCAGATTCACGATGAGATTATCCAGGGATACAGCCTCTCCGATGCACTTGCAAGGAGGCCGGAATCCTTTTCTACATTGTACATCAACATGGTGCGAGCGGGAGAGGCCGGCGGGGATCTGTCCGAGGTTCTTGAAAGGCTGTGTCAGCATTATGAAAGGGTTCAGGAAGCCCGCGAAAAGATCGGGATGGCCCTGATCTATCCCTGCATTGTTATGGGAATGGGTGCGCTCATCATCATGTTTACAATGATATATGTGATTCCGCAGTTCACATCCATATTCGAGGAGCTTGGAAGCACACTGCCCGTGCCCACGCAAATTCTTATCGGCATCAGCGGTTTCTTCATGGACTACTGGTGGCTGATGGTCGCTGCTGCCGCACTGGCAGCTATCGCCGTTCATCGTTACCTTGGAACGGAGGAAGGAAAGATACGCTGGCATCGAATGCAGTTACGCATCCCTGTAGTGCGCGACATAGTGACAGCCAACGCCTATGCGCATTTTGCGCGCACATTGAGCGCTCTTCTTTCCAACGGCGTACCGGTCCTGGACGCCCTTGAAATAGTTGAGAAAACCGTAGGCAACCGCATTATCGCCATGGAAATACGCGAAGCTCGCAACCGGGTAACAGACGGAGCGACCATATCCGCCCCCTTGGCGTCGGGCAAGGTGTTCCCTCGTCTATTGACCGACATGCTTGCGGTAGGAGAGGAAACCGGGGACATGGGCGGAGCTCTCAATCACATCGGAAACCGGTACGAACACGAATTGGATCGCAATATAAAGATTATGACAACGGTGCTTGAACCGGCCATGATAATAGTCATTTTCGTCGTTGTAGGGTTCGTGGCAATAAGTATGTTGATGGCTGTTTTTGATCTTACAAGCGGCTTGAATATATAATAGGGCATTCGGGCTTGCGGTTTGTGCAATGCGGACAAATGTGTGCTATACTTGAACGCCAGAACAGGAGCTGAAAAATGGAAAAAATAATCCGTGCCTTGAGGGCGAACAGCCGGTCGGGATTCACCCTTATAGAGATTCTGCTGGTGGTTGTGATTATCGGCATACTGGTAGGCATGGCGATACCTAGGCTGGGAGGAAGGGTGCGCCAGGCGGAGGAAGCCAGGGCTAGGGGTGATATCCAGAACATCGGCATGGCCCTTAGGCTGTACGAGCTTGACATGGGTGAATACCCGAATTCGCTGGAGGCTCTTACTACAAACCCCGGTGGTTCACGACGTTGGAACGGGCCATATCTTGAAGGAGGCATTCCGCGTGACCCATGGGGCGAGGAATATATCTACCAGAGAACGGATCAGGGTTATACGCTCAAGTCGTCCGGCTTGGACGAAGTGGAGCGCGACCGTGAAAGGTCCGATTAACCTCGGCAAACCTCACACGAACCCCAACGATACTGCGGTGAATCAATCGTTTCAATGCCGGGATGGATTCAGCCTCCTTGAAATAATACTTGTGGTCGCCATAATCATCATTGCGTCGGCGATCGCGATCCCCTCTTTCATGCGTTCTTACGAGGGCGCGCGTCTTAACGCATCCGCGCGCAGCATAGCCATGGCCAGCAAATATGCGCGCAACATGGCGGTTCTACAACAGACACAAATGGCCGTACTGTTTGATACCCGCAGAAACGAGCTCGAAATTGTTTCGAATGAACAAGGGGTGAACCGGCATGAACAGGAAATATTCCTGCACAGACGATCAGGGTTTTATGAACGCCGGGGCAATGACGTTCGTGAGACCTCCATTTCTTCACTATTGACCAGATCCATGGAGAACGGGGTACGCATCGTGGAGGTATCAGATTTGGAAGGAGGACATCAATACGGAGGGGTTTACTGGGTCAATTATTATCCAGGGGGATTTTCCGACAAGTATTCCGTTTTACTGTCAGACGAGCGCGGCCGCACCCTGAGAATGCATGTTGATTACATATCCGGATCTTTTTCGATTGAACATTGAAGGTATTATCACCAGCAGACACATTCGAAACCGACATGAAAAGAAAGAAAAACCGCGGCAGTGAGGGATTGACACTGATTGAAGTCATGTTGTCCCTTGCCATTCTTGGCATAGGGCTTTTTGTTCTTGTCGCAGGAGTGGCGCAATGTCTTGCCGTGGTGCGTACTGCCCGGCTGTACGACCATGCGCACGGACTGCTTGGACGAATTGAAGTGGAAAATACCGTTATTCCGGGTGAAATCCGCCCGGGCACGGAGCGTGGAGGGTTTGATTCCGACTTCCGTGATTTCTCGTGGGAGCGGGAAATAGACGTGGTTGGAGAGGAAGAAGACCGTTTATTCGAGATTACCACCCGTGTCATATGGTCCCGTCAAGGCCGCCGCGGATTTGAGGAAGTAGTCACCTATTTGCATGCGCCTGAGGAGGAGGAATGACACAGCTACCTTCGCATGTAACAGCATCAACGGGATTCCCTCCGGCAACCGTCCACAGAAACGGTTTCACCCTGCTGGAGCTTCTGGTTGCGCTGGTAATTCTCGTCGCCGCGATGTCCATCGTTTGGGCGACATTCTCCTCAACCACAAGGGCTTGGCAGCGTGGAACGGAATTGGCAAACCAACTTCATCACGGCGATTTCGTAATGGAACAACTGACGGAGGCATTGAGATCCGCTGCCTTTTTTCAGTCCAACCCGGAACTGTATGAATTCCGGCTCGAGAACCGATCCGGGGCCGTTTACCCGGCTGATATCATCAGCTGGGTGACATCCAGCCCCGCCTTCATGCCGGTCGATTCGCCGTGGGCACACGGAATGCATCGAATTGTGGCGACCGTGGAACGGGACAGGGGCGGTGACCATGGATTCGCTGTTCGGGCATACTACCATCTGGAAGACAGGGATGACCTGGATGACGATCCCCAGATTGTTTCCCCGCGTGTACATGGCATAAGGTTCAATGTGTTCGACTTCGAACGGGAAGAATGGGTGGAACAGTGGGCCGAAACCAATTCCATTCCTGAACGCGTTATGGTGACCTTGTATCTGGATTCCGGAAATAATGAAAATACACCGACCCGGGTCACCCGGGTTATCGACATTCCGGTGGCATCAGTAGTCACCCAGCGGCTGGAGCTGGTGGAGGACGAATTGAGATGAATAAGGACTTGCCAGAAACCGGGGTTCAAAGTGGTAGAAACGGTTCTGCTCTCATAGTGGCGCTGTGGGTAATAGTTATGCTCTCACTTCTGGTTGCGTCATTCGCATTTGATATGAAAATAGAGGCCGAGATCACCTCGTACTATCGCAACCGTCTCAAGGCTGATTATCTGGCTCAGGGCGGGGTTGAACTGGCCAGGGTGATCATTAATCACAGCATGAATGTCGCAGGTACGCGGGATGACGAGGAGTACTTCCACGAGGATGAAAATATCGCGGTGGCGGCCGTTAATCTTTCTCGCGGCGTGCCGGTGCTCAATCTGCAGCGAGAACTAGGGGAAGGCCGGATATTCATTTCGATAACGCCCGAGGAAGGGTTGCGAAATGTAAACCTGCTTTCCAGGGCTGACTGGGAGGAAATACTCGACCAGTCGAATGTGCCCCATGAATTGTGGGATGAATTGATCGCCACCTTCAGGGATTTCATTGAACCCGGGGACACGCGGCGCCTGCACGGCGCGGAACCGGACGATCCGTACTATACTGAGCGGGGATATGAAGCCAAGGGATCAAGGCTGGATTCAGTCGACGAATTACTCCTGGTTAAAGGTTTCACAGAGGAAATAGTGTACGGAAGCCCTGCCGGCACTCCGGAGGACGATGCTATGCTCGGAATTGCGCCATGGTTGACAACGTGGGGTCATGGACGGGTCAATGTAAACACCGCTTCACGCGAGGTCCTTCTAACCATAAGAGGAATTGATGAAGCGGTCGTGGATGCTATCATAGAGGAACGCATCGGTCCCGACGGCATTCCCGGCACGCGGGACGACGGCTTCGACAGCCTGGACGAGGTTATTATCAGGACGGGCATGAATCCGGGATTGCGGGAAGATATTTCCGTTCAGGAAGTGAATTACCTCCGGGTAACGACAATAGGAGAGGTGCGAGGCGTTCGCCGGGTCATCCGGTGTGTATTGCGTGTTCAGGATGAAGAATTGATACCGGTCTCATGGAAAGAGGAACAGCTTCACGGATCAGGCATGAACGGGTACCGTGGCACTCAGGAAGCGCTTTGAACATGGCCTTTAAAGACCAGATTACAGGGGTGGTGGTGCGGGACAACCATGTTGAGTGGAGTATTCTGCAACGCAGGAAGACCGCATACGATTTCCACGATCACGGGCATGCCGTGCTGGACGTTGACCCTGACCATGGTGATACGGATGCACAGGATGAATGGGTCGCCGATCTCAAGTCCAAATGCGGCGGAATATCCGGATACACGTGTCTGGGCATCAACAGCGACAAGGTATTGCTGCGAGTTGTAGATCTTCCGTCAACCGACAAGGAAGAGCTTGATGGCATGATAGAGCTCCAAGTGGACAAGTTCTCCCCGTTCCCCGCAGAGCACATGGTCATATCCCATGAAAGGTTGTTCGCAACGGATACGGGTACGCGGGTTCTCATTGCAGCGGCAAGGTCTGAACATATTGAGGCGCTTGGCGACTGCTTTGCATCTGCAGGACACCCGCTGAAGCGGATAGATCTGAAGGTCATGGGATGGTGGACACTTATCAAGGAGCGTGGAGATATTCCTAAAACGGGCCGCCATGCGCTCATTCTGCTTGATCACGGAGAAAGTGAATTGATTGTCTGCCAGGACGGACTTCCGGTTCTGATAAGGCACCTGGGAGTTACAACGGGGCAGGACAGCAGAATCGATGCGTTGGAGATAGCCGAGGAATTCGGTTACACGCTCACTTCTCTGGAATCGGAATGGGGCGCTTATGAAATGCCCCGGTTGTCAATCTGGCATCACGGAGACAAGCCTCCTGCTGAGATTGTTGAAGCCGTCAAGCGCGAAACCTCCGTGAAGGTTGACACATCCACCTTTGATGAATTGCCGCCTGTGAGCGAAAGCATTGCCCGGCGCACCATTGATCAGGAAAACCGGATGGACCTGACTCCTCCCGAATGGCACGAAAGCGAACGATTGAAATCAATCAACCGGCGTTTCATCACGATATTGGCTTCAATGCTGGCTGTCTGGATCGCCGGCATGGGAATATTTCTTATCTCGCTTAATATTTTGCATGGACAGATAGAGCGCCTGCAGGCCGACGTGGCGGCTCTGGAGGGCCCTGCCGAAGAAGCGCGGCAATTGCGAAACAGGGTTGAATCCCTTGAACAATACGCGGACAGAACGTATTCGGCTCTGGAATGCCTGAGAGAGGTAAGCGAACACCTTCCTCCGGGAGTAGATCTAAGCTCTTTTGTGTATCGCAAGGGCCGCGCAATTAATCTGCGCGGAGATTCGGCCACGGTGACTCCGATTTATGATTTTTTCGATGCGATTGAGTCGTCACAACTTTTTCAAAATGTAAAACTGGAGGGCATTACCCAGGCCGCGGGCGGCAGGAGAAGGCCGGAATTCAGAATGACCATAACCCTTCCAGGAGACTCGTCATGACTCTCAACCCGAGAGAGCGCAAACTGGCTATAGGAGCGCTTGCAGCATTGCTTGTCGGCGCAGCGTATTGGATTGGCGAGCCGCGCCTCACCGAATGGCGGGAGACTTCACGCATTGAAGAGGCACTGCACGGGCGCAAAATGATCGCCGAACACCTGCTAAACCAGCGTGAGGAGCTCGATGAACGCATGAGCGCCCTTCGTGAAATACTGCCCCGCCATTCAATGGAAACGGATGTTACGGCCCAGTTGCTGCGCGGCCTTCAACAGACGGCGGACGAACACGATTTACAGCTTCTGCGCAGGGAACCGGAACCGGAGCGGCAAATAGGCGAATTATACGAACTTTCCATAACGTGCACATGGGAAGGAGGGCTTGATTCACTGGTTCATTTTCTCTATGCACTCCAGACACAAGGTGCTATCGTGGACATAAAGCATTTGACCATTGCGCCCGTTCAGGGGTCGCCTGCACAATTGCGCGGCAATTTTACCGTGGACTATGCTTACAGTCGTGGAGTGGAGGATTAGTGAGCCACCCTCATCAAATTAGTTTTTCCCATACGCAACAAGGAGCGCGTCGACGCATATGAGCAAGCCGGAAAACAAAGCCTGCGCCCGCAGGATCTTATTCCTCGTTCTGCTGGCCGTCGGGATGTGTTCGGTTGATACGTCGGCACAGACGGTGCCCCCGCAAACAGTATTGAGGGATGAGCCCGAAAAGCTGGTTTCTCTGAATTTCCGGGATGCCCCGCTTGATCAGGTTCTCGATTTTTACAGCGATCTGACGGGGCGTACGATGATCAAGGCCCCCGGCGTGGATGCCGTCATCACGCTCCGCAGTCAAACCCGCTTGTCGGAAACTGAAGCGCTTCAGGCCATCGAAAGCGTACTAGCCATGCACGATGTGGCTCTGGTAGCGATGGGCGATAAGTTTCTCAGGGTGGTACAACCTGAGGCGGTTCGGCGCGAAGGGCTCGGCATCGGCTTTGACCTGCCTGAAGACCCTTTGCCTGAAGCGGACAGACTTGTCAGTCAGGTAATCAATTTATCCTATATGGAAATCGGAGAGATACAGCCTGTAATTCAATCCATGATTCACGGTTACGGGAAGATACTTCCCCTTGAACGGACGAACAGCCTTATGGTGACGGATACGGCATCCAATATCAGGCGCATACTTGAAGTAATTAGTTTTGTGGACAGGCCGGTTGAGATCAAAGAGGACATTCTCGTTCGAGAGCTGAACTACGCCGAGGCCGGCGAGGTAGCGAATCGGCTTCGAGAGCTTATTGCCGACGCCGAAGGACGTGATCCCCGCCCTGGCACGACTACCGCCAGACAGGCGGCTGCGCGTCCGGACACCGAGGCTCCCCGTGCGCCTCCGGGCGTGATACGTCCGAGACGAAGTGAACAGACCTCCCCGGCAGTGAGCGTCGAGCCGGCTGAGATGCTGGAACGCGGTCTAATCCACGGCCGGGTAAAGATAGTCGCCGACGACCGGATCAACACCATCTTCATCATTTCCAGGCCGGACAACTTCGGCTTCTTCGAGAGGATCGTGGATGTGCTGGACCGTCCCGTTGCCCCCCATATCATATCCAAGGTTATCTCACTGGAATATGCCAATGCGGAAGACCTGGCCATTATTCTCAATGAATTTGTAGGCGCAGTGGCAGATGACAACCCCGGGAGGCCCGCACGAGACAATACCGGAAACAACAGGGATGCACGCGCTGCGGCACTTGGCGAGTTGGCGGACGCGCGATCGGAACGATTGCAGGAGATGGTCGGAGAAGACAGAGACAGATTCGGACGGCTTTCGCCTCTTACGCAGATACTTCCGGATGCGAGAACAAACTCCCTGCTGCTGATGGGGCGGCGCAGTGATATTGCAGCGCTTGAAGAGATCATAGATCAATTGGATGTAATGCTGGGTCAGGTACTGATTGAGGCGGTTATTCTTGAAGTGAATCTGAGCGACTCGCTTGACTACGGTATCAGCTGGTTGCAACGGTCAATAGAGATCGTAAGTGAGCAACGGGCCGGTCCCGGCGGCGGAGTCAGGATCACCGAGCCTGTTGCCGCATTTGGCGGTGGATTTGCAGGCCGTCCGGATGCCGACCGGCTTTTCTTTCGTGACGGCGCGGAGATAGGACGGGACGTCGGACTGTCTCCGGGAGCCTTGACATATTATGCAACGGTGAACGGCCTCAACCTCGACGCCATCATACGCGTTGCGGCTTCTACGGGCGACGCCAGGGTATTGTCCACTCCGGTCATAATGACCACCGACAACACAGAGGCCAGGATTGTCGTCGGTGAGCAACGCCCTGTGATTACTCAAACCGCCACCTCCACCATTGGCGACCGCACTGTATCCAGCTTCGAATACATGGACATAGGCATCAATCTTACCGTAACTCCCCGTATCAATCCGCAGAGGTTGGTGGTGATGGATATTTCGCAGAGCGCGGATGATGTAGTGGGTACTGTAACCATAGACGGGAATGAAGTACCCATTATCATCAAGAGAGAGTTTGACGCATCGGTATCGGTAGCAAGCCGGTCCACAATTGCGTTGGGAGGTCTGGTTCGGACCGATGACCGCATGACACGCACAAAGGTTCCATTGCTTGGGGATATCCCCCTGCTGGGAGCGTTGTTCCGCTACGATTCCATGGAGGAACGTCGCACAGAGCTGATTGTATTACTCACCCCATACGTCGTAATGACCCCTGAAGAAGCCCGGGAGGAAACAAGAAGGCTGCACCATCATTCCGAATCAAGCCGTACAGAATGGCACAGGGGTTGGTCGGACAGTGAACTTGCCTATCCCCCGGACAGCGAACGCGTCTATTATCCCTTTTCCTCACCGGACTTAATGGAGCCGTCACTGCGCAGGCAGGAGACACTGCGCAGTGACGGAAAACTGCCTCCCGACGCACTATACCAGATGAACCTGGATGAAATACCTGAAGACGCGATTATTGAAGAGGAAGACAATCCTGAACAGATTGTGCCGGAACTTTCCGATCCACCCGGGCTTCCGCAATCAAACCCGGAAAATGGCGATATCTTCAGCCCTGTCCCTGCGCGTTGACCGGGCGGAAGGCAGTTTCAACTCACCGAAATACCTGTCCAATATTTGAAGGTATCCATGAGCGATATCCCGCGGCAAACTGTATGGGCAATTAGATTAACGGAGCGGCGAAAGGAATTGAATTTACTTGCTGTCTTCCTTTTTTCCGCGTCCTGCGCACCACAGGGCCTGTCTGGCAATTCCCATCAGTATACGCACATCTATTTCCGTAAGCCGGCCTCTGGAAAGGATTCTGCGCAATCCCAGCATCATGTGCCTTGCCTTGTCTTCCTCCATGAAGCCGATGGCGAGCAACGCCTCCCGCCACATTTCAAACATTCGTTCGCGCAATTCGGACGAGGCATCAGGCGACATTTCAGCGGGAGCCGTATGTATCCCCGACTCCATGAACAATTCATAGCAACAGACCATTACCGCCTGAGAGAGGTTCAATGAGGGATAAACGTCCGATGAAGGGATCCGTACAAGGTGCGTACACATGGCTATATCCTCGTTACTCAATCCATGATCTTCGGGTCCGAATACCATCGCTGCGCGGCCGCGGTCCGCCGCATTCAGCAGATCCCGCGCGCAGTCTCTGGGGGTCACAGCGTGCCTGCGATATAGTCCACCGCGCACCGTCGTGCCGGCCACAACTCCACAACCTGCTACAGCGTCCGCCAATGAGTCAAAAATACTCAGATTATCCAGGACTGAGTCCGCACGGTAAGCCATCCTGCGTGCCTGATTCCAATCCATACCTTCACGTGGGGACACCATGGCCAGATCGTCAAGCCCCATATTCATCATGGCCCGGCATACGGAACCAACGTTTCCGCCATATACGGGACGGACAAGGACTATTCTAATATGGTTTAAAGGCATGGACCCGCATCCTTTTCATCATGTAACAATCTTACTTCAGACCTCACGCCTCCTATGATTGCGGCACCGCTGAAACCATGAAGACTTGCCGTCGAAAGGGCTTGTAGACCGGATAATATGCATTCAATCCCGACAAGATTACTACAGCACACTTCAAACTCAAAACGTTTTGATGCTGGACGAGGGTGATAGCCGCCGTTATACGTTGTATACATTATAGACCACTGGAGGATGACATGGACGAGCTCCTGAAAATTCTGAAGAATAACGCGCTGGAAACCCCGGCCAACATTGCGAAGATGCTTAACCTGTCCGAAGACGAGGTAAGAAAGCGTATTACCGAATATGAAGAGCAGGGTATCATAAGGGGATATCAGGCAATTGTTAACGAGGATCAGCTGAAGATTGACAAGGTCACCGCCGTTATTGAGGTCAAGGTGTCCCCAGAACGCGAAGGGGGGTTCAATCATGTGGCCTCGCGTATAAGCAGATTCAAGGAAGTGCAGTCGGTTTATCTGGTATCCGGCGATTTCGATCTACTTCTTTTTGTCGTGGGAAGCGACCTGAAAGAAGTCGCATTTTTCGTCAGCGGAAAGCTCGCGACCATTGACGGTGTCCATGCCACGGCCACACACTTCATGCTCAAGACCTACAAGCATCACGGCGTAATGATGGAAACTCAAGATGAATACGAACGACTTAAAATTACGCCGTGACGTGGTAGCCGAACATCTGCGTGGAGTACCGCGGTCGGGCATTCGTGATTTCTTCGAGATCGTAAACTCCATGCCGAATGTCATCAGCCTTGGCATCGGGGAACCGGATTTTGATACCCCCTGGCACGTGCGCGAAGCCTCAGTGTTCGCACTTGAGAAAGGCGCTACGGGTTATACCTCGAACATGGGATTACCAGGTCTGCGAAGGGAAATCGCCCGGTATGTTGAGCGCACGTTCGGTCTGCTGTACGATTCCGAGAAGGAAGTGCTGATCACGGTGGGTGTAAGCGAGGGTCTGGACCTGGCGGTGAGGGCTCTGATCAATCCGGGAGACGAAGTATTATACCATGAACCATGCTATGTTTCATACGGGCCGCTGGTTGTCTTTGCGCATGGCCGGCCGGTTCCTGTGGGAACCAGGCTTGAGGACGGATTCAGAATCACGCGCGAACTGCTCGAAAAACAAATCACCAGCAAATCTCGAATATTGCTGCTCAATTATCCGAATAACCCCACCGGAGCGACTTTGGATATGGAGGATATCAGGTGGATTTCTGAATTCGCCAAGTCAAACGACCTCATGGTCATAACGGATGAGATATACGCAGAGCTAACCTATGGAAAGAAGCACGTCAGCATAGCCTCCATGCCGGACATGAAGGAACGAACGATTTTTCTCCATGGCTTTTCAAAGGCTTGGGCAATGACCGGTTTCCGGATAGGATACGCATGCGCTCCTCCGGAATTGATCGAGGCCATGATGAAGATTCATCAATACTCCATGTTATGCGCCCCCATTCTGAGTCAGGAAGCGGCTGTAGAGGCGTTGAAGAACCCGGAACGTGACATAGGCGAAATGCGGTCGGAATACGAGAAGCACCGGAATTTTATTCTCCGTTCACTCCGGGATATGGGGCTCAAGTGCAACGAGCCCCACGGGGCATTTTATATATTCCCGTATGTGGGGGATACGGGTTTATCGTCCAAGGAATTCGCTATTCGGCTACTCGAGGAGGAAAAAGTCGCGGTAGTCCCGGGATCCGCTTTCGGGTCTTCAGGGGAAGGCTTCGTGAGGTGCTCCTATGCGACATCTCTTGTCGAATTAAAGGAGGCAATGTCCAGAATGGCTAAATTTATAAAACGACTGCGCAGTTAGAATGAATTATATCATGAACACTCATTGGCAGGGGCGGACTCAAGTCAAGTCTGCTTAATAATCTAGACAAGAACAAGATAAATGGTAGCTTTATGAATGGCTGGCGTGAGTGTAAATCAGTATTTTCATATCATTATTCTGTCCTGAGACGCCAGTCACTTGTCCTTTTGGACGGTATACCGGGCATGACTTGGTAAACGGAGTAATTATCCGTTTGTAACGGTACGACCACGGACATCATATTGTTATGGCGAATCATACGACCCCCACGAAAACGGTAGAGCATACGCCTTTGGTGGCCGACTTTTCTGACGAAGGAATCAAGGCCCGCGCCTTCTCCTACGGACGCAGATTCGCGTTCAATTCCATTGCAATGATGCTTGCGGACAGCATTGCGCTTAGCATGGCCCTGCTAATGGGAGGGTTGCTCAGATTGACAATCAGCGGCGACAGCATAATGGTTCCGGGATGGAGCTGGATAATCATACCGGTATGGATCGTAGGCTCGGTCATAGCCAAGGTTACTCCAGGGTGGGGAATCGGCCCCGTGGAGCAGACACGGCATATTGTAATTCTCATTCTGGCTTCCTTCGGAATAATCGCCGCGGTCCTTTTTCTTGGTCAGGCCGGAGCGATGGTAAGCCGTATTTCCATGACTTCGGGATTTCTCATAACCATGCTCCTGCTTCCCGTTCTTCGCCTGCAGGTGAAGAAGTATCTTCTCAAGCACAATTTGTGGGGTATTCCCACAGTGGTATATGGCAGCGATCGCACCGTATCTCATGTTCTTGATGCCCTACGTCACGAGCCAGGACTAGGATACATCCCCGTTGGGATTTTCGATAATGAATCACCTGAGGGAAGTTACATAGAAGGCGTACCGGTTCTCGGACCGTTGAAACAATATACCGACCAGGCGCCCGTAGCCATTATAGCTTCCGGGAATATTCCCAGAAAACAGCTGATTTCTCTTCTGGAAGGCCCACTGGCATCTTACCGCCGTGTAGTAATCATACCGGACCTTCTGGAAGCGCCTTCGTTGTGGGTAACGCCAAGGGATTTCCTGGGTCTTGTAGGCCTTGAGATATCCCTTAACCTTCTCAATCCTGCGGCGCAGGCCATAAAGCGTGCGATAGAGATCATGCTGGTCATCGGCACCATGCCTGTATGGATTCCTGCATGCCTGATAATAGGCTTTCTGATATGGCTGGAAGACAGGCATTCCCCGCTCTTCTTCCAGGAACGAATAGGACGCCGGGGCACAAAATTCAAGACATGGAAGTTCAGAACAATGCGGTGGAATGCCGAAAAAGTTCTTCAGGAAGAGTTCGCCAGAAATCCTGAACTGGAAGAAGAATGGAATATCAACTGCAAGCTTCGTAACGATCCCAGGGTTACCCGGGTAGGAGAATTCCTGAGAAGGACATCCCTGGACGAATTGCTTCAGCTTGTAAACGTGTTGAAAGGAGAGATGTCGCTGGTCGGACCCAGACCCCTGCCCGAATACCACTATGAGCAACTTTCAAAACAGATACGTACCCTTCGCGATCGCGTGCGACCCGGAATCACAGGGCTCTGGCAGGTGTCAGGCCGGAGTGAATCAGGAACCAAAGGGATGGAGCGATGGGATGCCTACTATGTGCGAAACTGGTCCATATGGCTTGATGCCGTCATACTGGCACGGACATGGCGCGTGGTGTTTACCGGGCACGGCGCTTATTGACAGTATCAATCCGACCGAATCCTGATTTTCCAGTGGTTTCATGTTTGGAGGCAAGGAAGAGAAATGATACTTCGCGGATTGCCCATAGCTTTGCTGATATTGTACGTTACCACGTCCCACGCGCTGGGACCGCATGTAATCGCGGTGCTGGTTAACCGGGACTCTCCCCGATCGATGGAGGTTGCCAACCGGTTCATTCACCTCAGAAATATCCCTCCCCGGAATGTTATATATCTTTCCGTACCGGAACAATCCCTTGAGCCTGCCTCGCAGATCACCCCGGAACAATTCAAGCGGTATATCTGGGAACCTGCCAACAACGTAATTGAAGAGCGTGGACTGGATCATATTCTTGCATGGATCTATTCCGTGGATTTTCCCGTCCGGATAACCACATCGCCTCCAATGTCAATACTGGGCCTCACCTTTACCCGAAACACTATTCCGGACCGTGAGGAAATACGCATGGGGGAGTACAGATCCCTGCTTTTTGCCGGCCCAGACGGACAGGGAGGAGCCATGTCGTCCGGAGGCTCGCTCGACGTATATCGGGACGAGCTGGACAATCGCATGCCTCTGCCTGCAATGATGCTGGGATTCATGGGTGCGAGGGGAACGGACATGCAGACAATCAACAGATATCTGGATCATGGCGTGCTTTCAGACGGGACCAGGCCGCAGGGCACTGTCTATTTCGTGAGGAGCGATGATATACGCTCGGAAATGCGTGAATGGCAGTTCGAGAACGCCAGAGATGAACTGGAAAGGGCGGGCATCCAAGCGGAAATTACCGACACCCCTCCGCGGCAGGAAAGGGGGATAATGGGTGTGATGATGGGGTCGGCATCAGTGGATGTGCCGGCAACAGGGATGCATCGTCCCGGGAGCATGTCCGAGCATGTAACCAGTCACGCCGCGGAATTCCATCTGCCCATTCACACCAAATTGACGGACTGGCTGCGTCATGGCTCAACCGCATCGGCCGGCACTGTTACCGAACCCCTGTCCATATGGACCAAATTCCCGCATGCCCGTTTCTTTGCGCATTATTCGCGGGGAAACTCAATTCTTGAAAGCTTCTATCAATCAATCCGGTCTCCGACCCAGATATTGCTGGTTGGTGAACCCCTGGCCCGTCCATGGAAACCGCCCATATCCGCGACCCTTGTTTCCCTGCAGGAAAGCCCAATGTCGGGGTCAGCCAGTTTTGCAGTGGGGCTCCTACCGGAATTGCCCAATATACCTGTAATGTATGAATATTACTTGAACGGACAACCAATCGCCAAAACTGAAGATATAATGCTTACTCTGGATACAGAGGATCTTGCGGATGGCCACCATACATTGCGTGCAACGGCATACGCAGGCGGGCCGATACGGCATCAGGCATACGGGATAATGGAATTTCATGTAAACAACCGCCAACGATACGTGCATCTGAAAGTCGGGAACACCAATGAAGAGGTCGATTATTATCGTCCTATCCCCCTTCAAATCGAAGTGGAAGGGGAAGACAATGTTGAAACGGGCATATTTCACAATGAAAGGGAAATTCCTTACACTACCGGTGAAGAAAAATACATGGAAATTGACCCCTTTCTGCTGGGACGGGGGCCGGTTGAGTTACAGGCTTTCGCCCGATTCGAGGACGACATGGAAGTCCGCAGCGCGCCATTGGCATTGACGATATCCGACCTGAATAAACCTCCCGATATCACGGAGCCGGAACGTATTTACACAGAGCACGGGGAATCTGTATTGAGACCAATGGCTACCGATCCGGAAGGCGACACGATCCACTTCAGATGGTATGCCGACATTCACTCGCTAGGTGAACCATCGCTCACCGGCGATAAGGGGCAACTTGACTCCCACAAAAACGGATACCTGCTTACTCCTGCCGATACGGACGGAAATACCGGGTTTGCAATAGCCGCTTTTCCTGGAAATATTCAGGGGCTTGCCGCCGTTCGTGCAAGGATCAATGTTCAGGATTCACAACAACGTCATCCCAGAAATGAAATGGCTGGAATCGTCTTTAATTACAGGAAAGAAGATGACTTTTATTTTTTCGGCCTGTGGGGCAGGCAAAGCGCATGGATGCTGGCGCATCGAAGTGACGGCAGATGGAGAAGGCTTGTCACCCGCGGGGCATTTATTCAAACCGGTAAATCTTACGATGTCGCAGTCAGGATAAGCAGGGATGGCCGTTTAGAGGGCCTTGTGAACGACCGCGTCGTGTTGGAAAAAAGCGACCCGCAGATTCATACACCAGGGAAAATCGGGCTACTGGCAGAAGGAAAGCCGGTCCGCATTGAAGAGCCGCTATATTCCGCAAGAGGGGGATTCGGCGAATACCTCCGCATTGATTCCGATGGAGAGATCAGGATATCCAATTCCGGCCGAATTAAAACAGATACGCTCACACTTGAGGCACATGATGGATTTCACAGTTCTTTCAGGAGGATTAAATTACTGGCAGACTGAAATCGAAGAGCACTGAGTAATGTTTCTTCAAGGGATTCAATTATACCACGAGACAAAGACAAATATGAGTTTAAAGCCATGTGTTTTTTTTGATCGTGACGGGATAGTCAATCGATCTCCCGGCGCCGGATATGTTGAACGTATTGAAGATTTTCATATTTTGCCGGAATTCATAGATGCCCTTGAATTGGTTTCAAGACAGGGTTATGAAGCGGTCATCGCGACGAATCAGCGAGGCGTTTCACTTGGCCGTATGACACGGGAAACCCTGGACAATATTCATTCCTTCCTGGAAGACGTGCTTGCAGGGGAAAATCTTCGCCTCCTGGACATAATGGTTTGTACAGCCGATGATGACGGGGACCAGCGTCGCAAACCCAATCCAGGTATGTTACTGGAAGCAGCCGGAAAACATGGATTGGACCTTAGTAAATCGTGGATGATAGGCGATAACGAGTCTGACGTTATAGCAGGGCAACGGGCCGGTTGCACCACGATTATAGTTGACAATTCATGCCTCCAAACCAGCGCCGATCATCGTGTGAAAGACATGTCTGAACTGGTTGATTTCCTCAAAATATCGCTTTGATTTCAGGTTATATGTGACGTAAACTGAATGAATTAAGACAATGAAGACCATGCAGATATCAGAACTCAAAATATGGAATGAACACTGGCGTCTTGCCGCGTTATCCAGATCCGAATTGATCAAGATAGGCCTTGTTTCTGTTATCATAGGCATGGTCTACGCGGTATTTCACTTTCACGGGAATACTCATGGGTCAACACGTTCGGCGCTGGGATGGATGTTGAGCATGTGGGACTACATGGGAGCCGATTTTTCCCATGGCCCTTTGATTCCGCTGGTAAGTCTGTTTGTCGTTTGGCTTAAACGAAATGAAATTGCAGACGCTGCGAAGCATACAAGCACCCTGGGTCTTTTTCTCGTGGTAACAGCGCTCATGATGCATTGGGTTGGACTGCAGGCTCAACAAACGCGTCTTTCGTTGATGGCGTTGATTCTCCTGATCTGGGCAATCCCATTTTACATTTATGGATGGCGAGTGGCCAAGATCCTGATTTTCCCCGCCGCCTATCTTATTTTCTGTATTCCTATGACATTCATCGACGGCCTCACATTTCCTCTTCGCATGATAGCGGCCACCAGTTCGGTTGTTTTTCTGAACGGCCTGGGTATTGAGACTCAACAAGTTGGTTCAGCAATCATTTCGGCCAATTTCAGGTTTGATGTGGCCGATCCATGCAGCGGGATCCGATCTCTGCTTGCTCTAACCGCCCTGACGGCCATTTATGCATATATCTTCCAGAAAACCCTGCTAAAGAAATGGATTCTATTTCTTTGTGCCATACCCTTGGCAATTATAGGGAATATCGGCCGCATAACCACTATTGCGCTTGTTGCGAATTCATTCGGCCAGGATATTGCGGCTACTTTATATCATGACTGGTCTGGTTTCGTTATTTTTGCAGTCGCGGTTGTCTTCATGCTGGCCATAGACGCACTGCTCAAAATGAACTACCGGGAGGCATATATCCAATGGAAACACGCGAACTTAAGCCCTATTTCGTCCTGATAGTACTGCTGGCAGCCGCATCGTTGACCTATGCGTTCACGGTGAGTTACGAGGTTACACCGGCGGCCGGTGTAGAGGTGAGATTACCGGAAAGTATCGGGAACTGGCAGGGCAGCGAACTTAGATATTGCATGAATCCCGATCACCAGAGGGAATATGTAATGGAAGATCTGGACGACCGCAATACTTGTCCTGACTGCGGCTTCGAGCTCGGAGGCATGTCCTATATGGAACAGCAGATCCTGCCGGATGACACCATTATTCTCAAGAAACGCTATCAGCACCCCATTGAAGACATGGTTATGGCTTCCATAGTGTTGAGCGGTGCGGAGCGCTCAAGCATTCATCGCCCTGAAGTGTGTTTGCAGGGACAGGATCAGAAGATAACCCGCAACAGGGTAATTTCCGTTCCGATAGAAGGCAGGAACGACCTGGGCGTCATGGTTCTGGATATACAGAGAAGCTTTCTCCGTGAAGACGGCCGGACGCACGACAGTCTGGGATATTACGCTTATTGGTTCGTAGGGAAGGATCGTGAAACACCGCATCATCTTCAGCGCATGTTCTGGATGGCTACAGACAGCATCTTCAATAATGTGGCTCACCGCTGGGCCTATATCTCAGTAGCGGGTTCACGGGATGGACCAAATGACGAAGCTTATCTGGATCAGATACGGGAATTTGTTGCCGAGTTCTATCCCAAAATGGCATTGAATTGATTCCCGGAAGAGGGTAGTAATCTCGGAAAAATCCAGCGGCGGGGGCCCACATATTGTCG
>SLRP01000041.1 GCA_007130845.1 Kiritimatiellia bacterium
CTTACCAGCGCCATCTCACTGCTAGAAGTAGCCACCGCATATTTCATAGATGAACGAGGCTGGGGAAGGAAGCGGGCAACAATTTTTACAGGAGTAGTGATTATTCTATTCGGATTGCCGTCTGCCTTGAGCGGTGGAACATATATATTCGGGGATGGGATGGAGGCGCTTACAGGAAGAACCTGGTTCAATCTGTTCGATGATCTTTCCAGCCGCTGGATGTTGCCGCTGGGTGGGCTTGGCATAGCACTGTTTATGGCTTGGAGGGTAGGGGACAGCGCCAGATATGAAGCCTTCACTGCCGGTACCCGCCTTGGAAAACTCTACTGGGGTTGGGTTTACCTTCTCAAATATCTTGTCCCAGCGGGCGTTTTAGCCATCTTCCTGCATGCCATTGGCGTGCTTTAGTGCTTAATTACGAGAGCTTGAGAATGTTCATGCATTTCCTGAAATCCCCCGGCATTTTTGCCTTTGCATGTACGGTTTGACCTGTAACCGGACAGGTAAGGGACAGGGATGAGGCGTGAAGCATCTGCCGAGGGACTGCCCTGCTGATTTTTGTTTCCGGTTTGTGCGTGGTGTACTGCTTGTCGCCAAGCACGGGATGCCCTATCCCTGCAAGGTGTTTTCGGATCTGGTGGGTCCGACCCGTCTCAATCTTCACCTTGACATGGCTTGCAGAAGAAGAGGAAGACAGGATTCTAATCAGGCTGACAGCCGGTTTACCCCCGATGGGAGAGGTAATTCGCAAAACACGATCCGATACCTTCCCTGCCACAAGCGCATTATATACCTTGTCGATCTTGCGTTCCTTAAACAAGCTGATCACGCGGTCATATGACTCCGCATTCACGGCAAACAGCAGGCACCCCGAGGTGTCCCTGTCAAGCCTGTGAACTGCCTGCAAGTTTCGGTCGTTCATGAGTTTCCGGAGCGCGCTTTCAGCGCTTCCTGCACCGTTGGACAGCCAGCCCGGAGGTTTGTCAAGTATGACGTAGCGGGGGTCTATATACAGGATATCCTTTTTAGTAAGTGTGTTGTGTTCAAGAGGGCCTCTGTGGATCTCGATGTTGTCCCCGCGCTTTACCCGGTGTTTTGCCATCCATATCCGCCGGCCATTAACAAACACCCTGCGATTGTCCAGAATGCGTTTTGCCTGCTTGCCCGAACAATCCATAACCTCGGAAACAACATCGACCAGATTGGCTCCCGATTTTGAAGCGGGCACTTTAAACATCATGTCCCCCCTGAAGCGTGACAATGGAAATATATTTCCGAACAGTCATTTAAGGGTTCTCCGAAAACAAAACAGATTTTTTTTATTTTGCTTTGAGAGTCATAATGCACTTGTATCAAGTTCCCGGGTTGTACTCATTATCGCAGTGGTTATATTTACGCGATCGGTTCGTAGAGCCGGTTATAGCCTGTTTTATTGATAATCCAATATATAATATCGAAAGCAAGGGGCCAGAATGGAATCAGATATGACGGAAAACGAATTTTTGGAACAGCTCGAGCGGGCGAACCCCGATATTGGGGCAATGACGGATGCCATTAGCGGCCTCCAGAAGGCCGGCCGGCGTGAGCGAGCTCGTGAATGGACAGAGCTTCTTCTAGAGGCGCTGGGAGAGAGAAAGCAGGTTGAAGCAGCGCTTGATGTGTTGACAGCATATGCAGGGGGTATTCCGGATGGAAGTGAAGGCGCCGCTGAATTGGCCGGACACATGGAAAGCATCCTGGGTTCAGGCCCCGAAGTGCGAGTGATGCTTAATCATTCAGGAATGGAATCTGGAGTGCCCTTATTTGAGGCAATCAGCCGGTTTAGATTATTGAGAAGTTTGCAGCCCGGCGTCTTCTGCCAGGATAAGACCTGGGGGTTCGGAGTAGTTGCCGGAATTGATCTGTTGTACGGTAAGATCATCATCGATTTCGAGGAACGCGATGAACACGAAATGATGTTGAGCTATGCCGCGGAAACCCTGGAGATTCTGGATGAACAGCATATCAAGGTTCGTCAACACACGGGTCCGGAATCCATCATGGAAATGGTGAAATCGGATCCCGCCGAATTGGTGCGTATGGCCATTCGCAGTTACGGGCCTATGACCGTGACACAACTTCAGGAACGGCTGATCCCGGGAATAGTAAATGAAGGAGAGTGGAAACGCTTCTGGGATGCGGCCCGAAAGAACTTGAAAAGCGACCCGGCATTCCGAGTTCCGTCACGGCGTAACGACCAGCTGGAGATTATTGATCCGGAAGGATTGTTTGGGGATGCCTGGTTCGATCAACTATCCTCCGAAAAGGATATGCGACGCATACTCGAGCACCTGGACGAATTGAGCGAATCATTGAAAACAATCCGGGGAGACGGATCAGCGACAACGGCAGCTTCTCACTCTGCGGATATACAGGCAGGCGGAGACCGGCCAAAAATAAGTAATGAAGGATTGACCGATGCCCACAGGCAAACCATAGCAGACCGTCTGGCCTTTGTTGTCAAGGGCGCCGGTATGAAGCGAGCGGACCTTGCTGCCCAGGCTGTAATAAAGGCCGATGAATACGGGGTTATGGCCGATGGCTCTGAACTGCGTTCATGTGCGGAAAAATTTCTTAAGAAGGAACACTTTCTTGCAACCGTAAGTCTTCTTTCAGCGCGAGATACGAGGCGTTTCATCCGTTTTCTCATAGGAATACAGCATGAACGCGCGTTGGCCTTGCTTGTCGAAAGCGTTCCTGATCTGGAAATAACCTCGCTGAATGAGTGTCTTGCTGCACTTCAGGAGTTCGGGCGTGATACTGATTGTGCGGAATTATTCAGGGAATCGCTCAAGAATCGCAATGCCGGTGTTGAAATGCTGTCCTGGCTGAGCAGGAACATGGATCGTGTTTCAAAATGGTCGTTGCCCGACCGGCAGGAAATCATGGAGCAGATACTGATATCCCTGGAATCGGATTTTACCGGAGAACGATTGAAGGCTCAGAATCAATTACGGGACCGATTCAATCAGAATGATTGGCTGGCCGACATGCTTGCAGGGATGAGCGAAGTACAGCGGCGCGCATTTTTCAAACGGCTCAAGGATTCGATAGCATGGCCCCCCATGGAGAAGCGATCGGTGCTGGGCCGTATAATTAAAATATATCCCGAACTCGAGGAGTTAATGAAATCCGATTCCGGGGCAACGCCTGTGAAGCAAAAGGGGCCTATGACTTCACAGCGGAGCTACATTGAGCGGCAGCGGCAACTAGAGAAAATCAAGACCGTTGATATTCCTCAGAACAGCAGGGAAATTGCCGTAGCGCGAAGTTACGGCGATCTACGGGAAAATCATGAGTACAAGGCGGCAAAGGAAACGCAGGGCCTGCTTATGCGCCGTATGGGAGAGCTGGACGATATGTTGAATAAGGTGGTAGCTACAGATTTTGAGGGAATAAAGCCCTATAAGGCCGGCGTTGGCACAGGTGTAACACTTGAGTATCCGAACGGAAAGCGTGAACGATACTATATTCTCGGGATATGGGATCGCAATGAAAGACTGGGGATAATATCCTCTGAATCCCGTATGGCGGCTATGTTGGAGGGGTATGCGGAGGGTGATGAGGTTGTTGTGCCCGCCGAGCATGGGGATGTTCGATGCCGTATCGCCAAAGTTGAAGGGTTGTCTCCAGAGGTGAGGGAATGGATAAGGTCGGACCCGCAAGAGGATGATGCATAGAACAATGCCGGCCGGCCCTGTCCGTGCGAAATATGTAACAATCCGCCTTTCGTTTTGATGAACCGGTATATTCCGTGTTGCTCCTGCATTGAAAGTTATCTACGGTGTAGCTTCCGGATTTAAAAATTATTAAAAATGAAATGGATAATCAGGCAGCTAACTACCAAGGATACGCATGTTTCAGTGCAGTTTCTGAAATACGGCATTGGCGGCGTGATAGCTTTCGCGGTGGATATCCTGGTGTTTTTCGCAGTGGCTTTGACGGTGCTTCCGTCTTTGCTGCCCGATGAGTATATTGTTCAGTTTCTGAATGTGGATGTTCCAGTAATCGAAGAAACTGTTCGTGAGCGGAACTTTGTAATCAACAGTGTTATAGCGTTCGTATTTTCCAATCTCACAGCCTATGTAATTAACGTGCTATGGGTTTTTCACGGCGGTAAACACCGGCGGCACATGGAAATAACGCTTTTCTATGTCATTTCAATAATAAGTGTGATTGCTGGTACTGTCATGGGGTGGGGAATGATACGATTCTTGAGTCTGACCACCGAAGCGGCTTTTGGAGGACGTATACTTGCGGCCGTGATGATAAATTTTCTGGGACGTAAATACATCGTGTTTAAAGGATAACAGGATATATTTCCGCAGCGGGCGATATTGCTTCCGCATAGGATAATATTATCCCGGACAACATAATTCCCGGGCAAGGATGCATGCTTGAGCCGAAACCATGATCAGCTTTGCAAGGACCAGTCGGAATAGCCGATAGAACCGGCGTTTCTTATCCCTTCCTGTTCCAGGCCATCCAGCGGTTAAGGACCTTCCGTATAAATGGGGTAATACGGGTTCTGTTGTAATGGTCACCGGCCTTCCGAATTGCTTCGGCCTGTGTAGGATATGGATGAATCACATTGGATATTGATCCCAGGCCTATTTTGTGATTCATGGCAAGCACTATTTCTCCGATCATATCTCCGGCATTCCTGGCCACGATGGTTGCCCCCAAAATGCGGTCTTTGCCTTGTTTTACAAGGATCTTTACAAATCCTTCGGTTTCTCCGTCGAGAATCGCTCTGTCGACATTATCCATGGGAACCTTGAATGTATCTACAGGGATATGCGATTCAGCTGCGTCGCGTTCCGTTATGCCTGCATGTGCCACTTGGGGATCGGTAAATGTGCAGCGCGGGATTATCAGAGCCGATGCCTTTCGTTTGACCGGGAAAAGAGCGTTTGCCAAAGCTGTTCGAGCAAGAAAATCCGCTGCGTGCGTGAACTGGAATCTTGAGCATACGTCACCGGCGGCAAATATCCGCGTGTTTGTTGTCCTTAGGTTGTCGTCTACTTCAATACCTGAGTGCGTGTCGAATTTCACTCCCGCATCTTCGAGGCCCAAGCCCTCCACGCAGGGCCGTCTGCCCGTTGAAATAAGTATTTCATCTACGGCTGCTGATTCGCAGCTGTCGGATTCCTTGTTCTGGTAAACTATTATCTTTTCATTTCCTACCCTTTTAACTTCGATAATCTCATTAATTGCGAGTTGAAGTCTTACACCATCCCGTTTAAGCGACTCAGACAGAGCATCCGCCGCGTCCGGGTCCTCTTTAACCAGCACCTGATCTGCTGTTTCGAGAATCACTACCCGTGATCCAAGCCTCTGGAAAGTCTGGGCCATTTCGCACCCGAGGGGGCCGGCGCCTATGACGGCGAGCCGGGCAGGCTGTTCCGTAATGTTGAAAAGGGTTTCGTTGGTAAGATAACCGGTTTCTTCCAGTCCTTTGACAGACGGAATGGCTGCTCTTGCTCCGGTAGCTATGATTGCTCTCGAAAAACGCAGTTCCTTTCCTTTTACTTCCAGGGTGTCCGGGCCTGTGAATTTGGCTTCGCCAAGGAATACGTTTACAGTGTTGGCGCTTAATCTCCCAGCTGAATCATTTCGGCTGATTTCCGATCTAAGACGCCGCATGCGTTCCATGACACCCGAAAAGTTGATTGACGCTTTCCCGTCTGCAATCACATTGAACCGACCTGAATAGAGGGTATCATCCAATGCAGTCGCGCACCGTATCAGGGACTTGCTTGGTATGCATCCGTAGTTAAGGCAATCTCCTCCCATTAAACCCTTTTCAATAAGAGCAGTGCGGGCTCCGAGCTGTGCGGCCCCGGCGGCTGCAACCAGACCAGCCGTTCCAGCTCCGACAACGACCATGTTGTACGGATTATTGGGCTCATGATTATCCCATTCGGGCGGATGGGTATGAGAGATAAGGCGCTCATTGTATTCATCCATGGGATGAAGGTCCATGCTCATAAATAAAGTTCCTTAGGATGCGGATAAATGTGCAATTATCGATAATCTGCAGGTATAACAAAGGCAATAAATTCGATCCGTATCAGTTGTGCGTGCAATTGCGGACTGATACCATGGCTCAAATCACGTATCAACCTGGTTCTATCATCCCTGGATCGTATTCAATATGCGGGCTGATTCATCAAGTATGCGCCCGGCGCACTCCTCCTTTGGGATTGTTCCCCATTCCATAATGGTGTCGGTGTCGGGTCCGGCGCTGATAAACGCATAGTCTCCATAATTCTTGCCGATTGAGTCGACATGATTCACGATAATTCCGTCTAGATGCTTTTTCCGTAATTTTGTCCTTGCTATATCGTAGCCGTCCGAAGTCTGAAGCGAGAATCCTATTGAAACCTGATTTGCCCGCTTATTCCTGTTAAGTGTCGCCGCTATGTCCGGTGTCGGCACGAGGTGTAAATTCCATTCACGTTCTTCCTTGGCCCCCTTGTCTTCCTGCTTTTGGGCGGGTTTATAATCCGCAACAGCTGCTGCATGGATGACGATGTCGATATCGTTCATTAGACCCGAAGCAGTATTCAACATGTCGTCCGCTCCAATAACGCTATGAATGCGTATCCTCTCATTAACCGGAAGAATGGACTCATCCACCGGCCCGGTTACAAGATGTACATCAGCCCCGCGCCGGACGGCCTCGATTGCGAGTTCCTTCCCCATGATGCCGCTGCTGGGATTGCCTATATATCTAACAGGATCAAGGTGTTCACGGGTAGGGCCGGACAGGATCATTACCTTTCTGCCGACAAGGGTGTATGAGGACTTATTCATAGACCATACATAATCAATGATTTCCTCAGGTTCGGACATTCGTCCGGCTCCTTCCATTCCGCAGGCTAGTGCCCCCTTGTCCGGACCCAGCCGCTGCCAGCCTCTGCCCTCCATGGACCTTACATTGCATTGCACGGAATCCTGTTCCCACATTTCCCTGTTCATGGCCGGGCAGAATATTTTCCGGCAAGTAATTGGCAATGAAAGTGCGCAGGCGGAAACGATGTCGTTTCCCATTCCGTTGGCGAGACGGGCGATCATGTTTGCCGTGGCGGGCATCAGAATAAAAATATCTGCGCGTGTTGCAGGGTAAAGGTGCGGGTAGGTGTCTTCCGGATTGTCGGTCAGATATTCCGGAAAGATGGAGGTAAGCACTTTTCGGCCCGATACTGCGGAAAATGTCAGAGGTGTTACGAATCTTTCCGCAGACTCGCTCATGGCCACGTGAATATCCGCTCCGCGCTGACGCAGGCTGCTGACGACTTCGACTGCTTTGTATGCCGCTACACCGCCGCCTATCCCCGCAATAATAAGCGGTTCTTTATCAAGTGTGGCTGTATGATCACCTGTTCCCATAATTACATGATCTCAAATTACCATGTTGAGATCAAGCAGCCATGGTGCCGGCAGGAAATATGAAACCTTGCTCATGCATATTTTTTTGGATCGATCCCGTGCTTGTTGATCTTGTAACCGATTATGCGCTGGGTGGTTTCCAGGGCCCGTGCTGCCGCGGCAATGTTGCCGCGGGTGGATTTCAGAGCATCCCGGATCAGATCCGCCTCGTAACACTCAACCAGGGTTTTCAGTCCCCCCTTCAGCGGCGTGCCAGAAGCTTCCGCAGTCTGCAGTGTGGGAGGCAGGTGATGCGGGTGAACAACATCCTCTTGAGCAAGAAGAACCGCCCTTTCTATGACGTTTTCCATTTCACGCACATTCCCCGGCCAGTGATAACTCATAAGCATGTCAATGGCTGCGCTGGAAAACCGGCGTATCTGCTTGCCGCTTTCCTTCGCATAGATTTCAAGGAAATGATCTGCAAGCAGCGCGATGTCTCCTTTGCGTTTGCGCAGAGGGGGAACGTAAATGGGAAAGACATGCAGACGGTAATACAAGTCCTCCCGGAATTTGCCCTCATTGACCAGTTCCATGAGATCCTTGTTGGTGGCGGTAATCAGCCGGACATTTACCTTGATGGTCTTTGTGCCGCCCACACGCTCGAATTCTCGTTCCTGGATAACCCGCAGAAGTTTGATCTGTATGCCGGGAGGAACATCCCCGATTTCATCCAGAAACAGGGTGCCCCCGTGGGCAAGTTCAAACCGGCCTTTACGTTCGCTTGTAGCCCCGGTAAATGCGCCTTTTTCATGTCCGAAAAGCTCGCTTTCAATCACGGATTCCGGCAGGGCGGCGCAATGCGCCTTTACGAAGGGTTTTTCCGCCCGGTCGCTGTTGTAATGTATCGCATGTGCAACAAGTTCCTTTCCCGTGCCGGTCTCGCCGTAAACCAATACGGAAGTAGGGCTTTTTGATACCTGGGATATCTGGTCATAGACCATTTGCATCTCATGCGAATTACCGATTATATTCGAAGGCCTGAATCTGTCCTTTAATTCCTCGCGAAGTCTCTTGTTTTCTTCTTCAAGGCGTTCGCGTTCTTCCTGAGCGGCCCTTCTGAGTTTTACAGCCTGAGCAACCATTGACGCCACTATGGTAAGAAGGCGAACATCATCATTAAGGTCAGTGTCAGGCTGGTACCTCTGGTCTACGCTCAATGTGCCTACAACTTCCTTCCCTACTTTTATGGGTACGCAAATGAAGGAGGTGTCCGGTCGTTTTCCTCTTAATGTTCTGTCCAGGAATTCGGGTGCTTCGCTGGTCTTCGGTATTATTGCCGGTTTTCCTGTAAGAACCACCTGGCCTGTAACTCCCTCGCCAATCCTGTATTTTCCGCGGCGCATCTGCTGGTCCGACAAACCGTGAGCTGTCTCTATGTGAATTGCCCCGGTTGTGCGGTTGTGCAGAGCGATTGTGCCGTAATTCATGTTCATATGCTGGGCCAGGGATTCAAGAACCGGACTGAGCACTTCTCGCATATCAAGGCTTTGATCCAGAAGGCAGCTTACGTTGTAAAGCAGGCTTACCTCGCGAAAATCACGGTCTTTTTCCGCTGGTAACTCTATGTCGTTTTCGCTCATTTGGCATATCTCCATATTGCCGACAGGCTTACACTCTCTCACGGTATGCGTTTGTTATCGGAATTCGCCGGTCCCGGCCGAAAGCGCGCCCTGTTATCTTCGACCCCGGAGGTCCCTGCCTCCGTTTATATTCATTGTGGTCGATCATGCTGACAACCCTCTTTACGGTCTCCGGATCCAGTCCATGTTTAATGATTTCCTCGATTCCTTCATAGCGTTCGACATATCTCTCAATTATGGCGTCCAGTATTTCGTACGGGGGCAGGGTATCCGAATCTCTTTGTCCGGGCTTTAATTCGGCGGAGGGCGGGCGGTCTATGATGGTCTGCGGAATGACCGGATTTCCTCCCTGGCTGTTTCTCCATCTTGCAATATCGAATACCAGGGTTTTCAAGACATCCTTGATGACAGAGAAACCACCGGCCATGTCTCCGTACAAGGTGCAGTAACCTGTAGCAAGTTCGCTCTTGTTTCCAGTCGTGAGTACGAGAGCCCCGTCTTTGTTGGATAGGGCCATGATGATGTTTCCCCGGATGCGGGACTGAAGGTTCTCTTCCGCAACATCTTCTTCCCTGTTCTTCCACAAGATGGAAAGTTCTGAAAGAAATGCATTGTATATTGATACGATAGGTATCTTGTGACATTCAATCCCGAGATTTCTGCTGAGCTCCAAGGCATCATTCAGGGTTTCGTCGCTTGTGAAGTGTGAAGGCATTGTCACAGAGGTAACCCTGTCACTTCCCATGGCATCTACAGCTATTACAGCCACAAGGGCTGAATCCAGGCCGCCGCTAAGGGCGATGACCGTTTTTTCGAAGCCGTTCTTGTCTGCATAATCCCGCATGCCCGTCACGAGGGCCGTATAGATTTCTTCGTGATCGTCCATGACGGGAGAGATACCTGAAGGTGTAAACTGTTTGTCCTGAAAAGACTCATGTGCCGGAAAAGATACGGTAGCGGTCATGCATCCGGAAAAGTCCCACGTGTTAGCGGTACTGCAGTTTACGGGCATCGAGGCATACACTATTTCTTCCTTGAAAAAACGGCCTCTTGCTACCAGTTTCCCGTTTCCGTCCAAAGCCATGCTTCCGCCGTCGAATACGATCTCGTCCTGGCCCCCGGTGATATTGCAGTAGAGCAGGGGAATCCCCGTGGTGGAAGCAATTTTGCGGATGACATTCTCCCGAACCGATCTTTTTTCCCTGTGATAGGGGGATGCCGAGATGTTGACAATCAGGTCAACACCCGCCCTGTCAAGGGGGAGAACTGTTCTGTCAAGATCATACCATGCATCTTCACAGATATGAACGCCTATTGAAATGTCTCCAGCCTGGAGCACGAGCGGTTTATCCCCTTCTTGAAATAACCGCTTTTCATCAAAAACGCCATAATTCGGAAGATTAATTTTGTGGTATACGGCGCAAATCCGCCCTCTGTTGAAAATAACAGCGCTGTTATAAATACGGCCGTCGTCATGCCATGGAGCCCCCGCTATTATAACAGGCTCTGTCGGAAGATCCTCAGCCAGACGGTCAATCTGTGCCTTGCAGTCTTCAAGGAAATGTCTTTTGAGAACCAAATCCTCAGGTGGATAGCCTGTAAGTGCAAGTTCAGGAAACATGATAAGAGATGC
>SLRP01000117.1 GCA_007130845.1 Kiritimatiellia bacterium
GCATGTGGTTTAACAGTGTCTTCCCGGCTTCGTCCGATTCCAGGATGGCGAGCATTTCCGGCCAGCGAGGGTTTTCGGGCCATTCGTGGGAGAACGGCTCAAATCTTTCCCTGCGCAGTTTGTCTGTTAGTTCCCGCATTCCAGGCATGTCCATTATCTTGGCGCGTCTGGAAGGTGTTTGTTCCAATGTGTCATAATCGGGCCGCGGCCCGCCCAGCAGCCTGTCCATCTCCATGGCCCATGCATGTTTGTAATGCATGTGCGCCTGATCCGTTGTGCCGGCAATCTTGTGCTGAAAAAACCAGCCTAGTTCCCGGTGCAGCATGGGGTTGGCGGGGTTGTATCGCAGGCCGCCGTCGCGCATCAGCTCGATACCCTGGCGAACCCATCTCCACCTGTCTTCAGGCGACAGGAATTGCACGCTAATATTATATGCAAGATTCCATGCGTGATAGACCCATCCATCCGCGAAACGAGGTTGGAGTTTAGTTATCCAGTCGGAAAGCTGCATTAGCTCAAAATATTGACCTTCCCTCTGCAATTGCGCGGCCCGCATCCACAGGATATCGGCTATTATCCCGCTGAATCCGCCAAGCGCTACTGTGGAAAACACCACCAGGGGCGGGGCATTTTCCAGGGGTTCGGTGTGATCAAGCTGATACTCCCGTCGCGAATCCAGCAGTGGTCCATGCAATGATCCAGCTCCCCAGAGCAGCGCCATAACAAGCAGAATGGATGAAATATTTTGAAGCAGGACCTTCATGACGGCAATGCGACCTCCTTTCTTGAGAGGTGCCAAATGCTAAGCGCCATTAACACTCCAGAATATGCCACTATTTTTACTGTAAACATGTACCCAACTTCTCCCCATCCAATCCATTCACCGGCGGCTACAATGGACAGAGGATTAGCCGCGTACACGGGTTGAACCACCACATTCAGCCCTTCATGTATCATCCGGGTCGCAGATGCCAGGGCATGGCCGGCCCATCCGGCATCAGAATGTTCCAAGGCCATGTCTCCTTCGACTATTCCTCCGATAACGCGGCCTGCATGGAGAAGCACAAGGGCATAAAAAGACGTCAGTGCCGCTACTGGAATTGAAAAAAATGCGCCTGCAGTGGTTCCGATCGCTCCCAGAAAAGCCAGATGGATGAAGATTAGAAGTGAGGCCTTCAGATAATTTACTGTAAAATCTCCCTTGTAGACCATCAGGCGAAGTCCGTCATCGGGGTTGAACAATATGGTTGTCCGGCGTTCACTGGTGTTCTCGAACTCAATTGTCAGTGTGCCCTCCTCCGAAGCCAGATCTGACGGCAGGGTAATGCTGTGCAACGTTCGGGGAGTAACCTCCACCGTTTCGCTGTGCCGCCTTGGTGATTCCGGATGCCAGGCAGTCCACACGCCGCGCACCGGACCCATATCCATTACCGACGATGAAAACCGGTATTGAAGCACAAGCGGACGATCGGGCGGAGGCAGATGCGGCAAGTCGAAGATCCATCGGTTGGATGAGCCAGCGGGAACCGAGTAAGCTCTGGCCCTCAAATCGCGTTCGATGGCGGACAAAATTTCATGGGAGGGCATGTTGTCAGGCAGGTCGCCGCGTACCCTGGATGCATGGTATTGTCTGATTATTTCCCGGTCTAAATCGACGGTCCGTGGTTTCACTGGAACGTGGGCGGCCAGGATTTCCGTGCGAAGTTCTTCGATTTCCTCCTCTGTCAGCTTTTCTTGTTGCGTGGTCCAGCGGAGCGCCCCGTAGGTGGAGATTACGCAGATGGACAGCAGAATTGCATTCATAGCCGTCAATCCGATCCATTTGCCCAGCCAAATCTGGGATGCGCGTACGGGTTTGCTCAGGACCATCTGAATGTGCCGGTACCGTATTTCCGATGATATCGCCGCGCATGATGTCCATACGGTTGCTATGGACAATATCAGTGTGGCCAGCCCTAGTGTATACCGAAGCAGGAGGCGAACTTCGCCGCTGAGTGTCCCGTCACCCTTGATGGTCAATGGGAAGCCGATGAGCGTAAGAAGTAGAAACAGGAGGAGCACAATTACGATTTTTGATCGTATTGCGTTCCGGATGGTTATGACAGCAATGGCTAATATGCTATTCATGGCCTGATGCGTCATCCCGGTCTTTTTGCACGCGTTCTCTCAAATTTGCGTTGTTATCCGATCCGGGTGTTTCCTTCAGACTGTCAATGTGCCCTGTTTTGTCCGGGTGATCCGGACTGTTCTGCAAGGTTGCCCCGGAAAGTTTCTGCGCGTTTTTTGTCAGATATGATGCGATACCGTGGGACGGGGTTGTGCCGGTTGGAACGAGTTCACCTCCGCGCGCCTTTTCGATTATTTCAAGGAAGAACTGCTCCAGGTCCATGCGCGGGTGGTCGATATCCGGTTCATCCCCCAACGCATTGCGTACTTCTGCAAGGATATGTTTCAACTTATCCGGCGGCAATTCTTCGGGAAGCGTTACACGGTACCGGCTTTTCTGTTCCAGAAGCTCGTTAATGGGTCCCATTGCCTGGATTTTCCCATCGTACAGTATGGCTATCCGGTCGCATACATCCTCGACATCGGCCAGTAAATGGGAGGACAAAAGGATTGTTTTGCCACGGTCGGCCAAGGTGCGGATAAGGTCTTTGATCTGCCTGCACCCGAGGGGGTCGAGACCGGAGGTGGGTTCATCCAGGATTATCAGGTCGGGATCGTTCAGAAGTGCCTGTGCCAGACCCAGCCGGCGCGCCATGCCCTTGGAAAACTCACCCACCACGCGGTGACGGGCATGCTGCATTCCGATCATTTCCAGAAGCTGGTCTATTCGTTCCATGCGTTCACGTCTTCCAAGATTGAACAGCCTCCCGAAGAACTGCAGCGTCTCTTCGGAACTGAGGTATGGGTAAAGGTACGATTCCTCCGGCAGGTAACCCATTCGGGATTTTGTTTTAACATCGCGCGGGGAATGGTTGAGTATGCGCAGGTGGCCGCTGGTAGGGTGAAGCAGGCCGAGCATCATTTTTATAGTGGTGCTTTTACCCGATCCGTTAGGGCCAAGCAGTCCGAAGACTTCGCCCCGCAGGATGTCGAAGGTGATTCCATTTACGGCTTTGACTTTGGGGCGCCTCCAGAAGTCGCGAAATATTTTTACCAGTTCATGTGCGGAAGCCACCGGAGGAGAGCCGTATGAAGTTTCATTATTCATGATATGATTGGATGTGAGGGTTGAACGATTTCTGTGAATAAGCTGAATCCTGTTTTTACCTTTGCGGACGGTTCAGGCATGCATGGCGCTGATGTTGCCGTGGTTAAGGCCGGTGCGTCTGTATTTATTAACACCATCATGCCTTTACTTCCATGCGTTGAAACGCAGTCATTCCCAGCACCATAACCCCGGAAAGATAAAGAAGAGCATAAGCGGCTGCCGTTAACGTGTAAGCGATGGGAATGGAGACGTCGACCGCAAATGCGTCCGCTACCCAGAAGTGCTGCCAGTTCGGGATAATATAGTACATGACGCGGTGAAATAATGAATCAGCTGCAAAACGCCCGAAGGCATAATCGGAAAGCAGGCCCATTAGAAAAACAGCGCCGCATATCGACAGGGTGGGGACGGTTGAGAAACGGGTTGCCAGTGAAACGCTGATTGCGGAGAGCACAAGGATCGCAAGTATTATCAATCCTCCGGCATGAAGAATGCGGAAATCATACAATTCTCCGAAACCGATGGCTTGTCCTTCCTGGTCCACCATACCTGTAAAGATAAAGGCGGCCGTCAGTAGCAGGAGTAGACTGATAAAGGCATTGGAAATGAACGGACGCCGGAAAAGGAAGTTAATCAGAGCGCCCAGGACAAAAGCCAGGCAAATAGCCATCCACAGGGGGACGGCCGCCCATGGATCAATGAAGTAGGGGTCGATGGCGGTACGCACCGAAACCAGTATTGCCATTAGGATTCCTGCTGAAAAAAGGCACATCACCATGGCAATGCCGGCAAATTTGGACAGAAAAAAGACAGTACGCTGGATGGGTTTGCTTAGCACGGCCGATACCGTGCCGCGTCTGATTTCGGCTGAAAGCGCGGAGCATGCAATATGCGCCCCCAGTATGAGTCCGGCAAGCAGCATGAAAGCCAGGGACCCGTCCCGGACGAACCGGTCGGATTCACCCAGGGTATGAGACAATACCATAGGGAGCAGTGCAACTAGACCCAACGCCGTAGTGAACAGCAGGAAAGTCAGAGGCTGCCGAATTGCTTCCACGGCTGTTAAGCGCGCAACGGTTATAAACTGTCGGGCGGCGAGTGTCATGGATTCGTACTCTGAAAGTCTTGAGCAATGGCCGATGATATCAACATGTTCTCCGGCACAGTATGCCTTCACACGGTGATATTTGCAACAGGACGTTGCCGGATGGGAAGGTGTTATGAGCAGAAGTTGAGTCTGCGGGTCCGGTGGATCGCTATTCCTATTCCTGTAATGAGCATCAGCATGATCGACGCAGGTTCGGGGATTGCAGTAAGAGTTATATCGTTGTTTTCATCCCCGTCATTATATGAAATCCTGAAAATGGAATCGTTAACCTTGAAGGTGTCTCCCTGATTCAATCCTGAAAACGTTCCTGTTACCTGGTTCTCCCCTGAATTGCTGAGTATGGTGAATACCTCGTTAAGTTCGGGTGTGTATTCAGTTAAAAGGCGCACATCAAGCTCTGCATCCTCCAGCGTAACGCCTTCGCTTACACTGACATGGTCGAAGTCGTCGGCATCAAAAATGTCAACGGTGAATATTGAGCCTGGACGAAGGGTAAGCCCAGCGATACTGATGTCACCTGTTCCGTCACCACCAGGCGTCAACCTGCCGCCTGAAAGCACTTCCACGGATCCACCAATGGAGCCGGATCCCCCAAGGCCTGCCTCACGTTGAACGGTCACGTCACCCGACCCGGTTGCAGAGCCTTCCTGGTTTCCTATGTAAAGCAGTCCGGAGGCCACCACGGTGTTTCCCGAGTAGGTGTTGTCTCCTTTGAGTTCCAGCACACCTCCAGCCACGGTTACTCCTCCGTTACCCTGCACCCGGCCTTCAAACCGGTTGGTGCCTGAACCTTCCACAATCAGCAAATATCCGTTGTTTTCAATTGTGCCTCCAACGGTTATTCCACCCTCACCTCCATCCCAGTATTGGTGAGCAGACATGGCCATATCGTTGTTAAAAGTCTGTCTGTTATCCGAGTCGTAGTTCGTAATGCCTCCGCGTCCGGTAGTCAGTGTGTTGCCGTCATCCTCAAAGGTGAATCCGTTTCCTTCAGCGGCCTGGAGAAAATATATTCCGCGGATTTCGATGTTTCCGCCTGGTTCCACGTTCAGGTGACCGGTTTCGTCGCCGTCAAACGTGACATATTGATCGGACGGATCGCCTCCATCCCAGTTGTTATCTACATTTAAATTATTTTCATTGCCGGGTTGTCCCGGCCCGCCGCCTTCCCATGTCCGTGCAGGATTACCCACCCATCGGATTGCCCATCCATCGTCTACCATCAAGTCATCGATGGCCTCGGAAGCAGGTCCGCTTGCTATGAAATTATGCACGTTCGCAGATACGCCGTTAACTGTGCCGGTAGCAGCGTGATTGCCGACCAGGGTCAATTGCTGCTGTCCTGCAGGGTTTTCCCACGGGATAAAAATCGGGCTGCCCGAATCCTTGTCTTCTAGGCGAACGTTCTCGCGGGTTGTTAATATGTTTGTATGCCCGTTCTGTGTCAGGAGCGAAGAATATATCTCATCGGGCGCAATGCGTGTACTTACATCATCTGACCCGCCGTGTCCGTATATTAGTGTGTCCTGCCCGGTGTAATTATTGACATCAAACAAATCCAGCACCGCGTACGAGGTCATCTCATGAGACATGGGCACAGCGTTGGAAAGTGTTCCTATTGATATATCGGGATTGTCGTTTAACAGAACCCCTTGTCCCGTGCCCTCGACCTTCCATTGCGCATTGGTATGGATTTGTCCATTCGATCCTTGGATTATTACATTTGGCGCCCCTCCGAAATGTCTGGCAACCAGGTAGTGTCGAGGACTCAGAAATGCGAAGCTTTTCCTTGAGTCGCTTGAAGACCAACCCACGCCTGACCAGTCAAAACCCAGTCCGACGAAATCATCACTGGTGTTGGGCACCGGATCTGCGGGATATCCGGAACTGAAACGGTCGTGCTCATCGCTGGAATATCCGGTTATATCCATGCCGTAGCCCGTTAATGCCGTCGCAGTAAAGGCTACAGCCAGCGTCAATGTGAACAAGGATTCCGGTTTCATAACTGATGCATTCATCATCCCCGATTTAATCGGGGTCGACTTCTCTTAAATAAGCATATCCATAAGAAACACTAAATCTCAGGTAAAATCAAGTGAGGATGAAGAATATGCGCCCGACGCAATATGCAAGGGACACGGCTGCACTCGACCTTGCCTCAATAATCAGGACCAAAGTCAGGCAACAGGGATCAGATAATATCAATGAATTTCAATGTGTCTTTTTCAATGTCCAGGACCGCGCATGAAGGGGTGCTCGTGTTGTGCAATGCGCCGGGATTGATAACACGCGCGCCGTTGTTTTCCCTGTAATCTTCCCTTTGGTGTGAATGGCCCTTCAATATGTAGTCATAATCGCCGGAACGGCGTGCGTCGTTCAGTTTTCTGTCGTCGTCCCCGTGAATTATGGCGATGCGTTTCCGGGTGATCGATATATCCCCGAATCTCCCCAGAATGTTTACGCCGGACACTTTCGGGAAATCTTCCAAACCGGGCACGAAGAGGTCGACGTTGCCAAGCACAGCATGAATCGGCACTCCTTTGGGTTCGAAAACACCGGCCATGCTTATGAGAATGGCCTCCGAACCTATATCCCCGCAATGGATTACGGCCGAGACATTTTCAGCCGCCAATAAACCCTCCGCCATGACTGTTCTCTGTATATTGCCGTGTGTGTCGGAGATCAGTCCAAGCCTCATGACGTCATACCTCCTCCGCGCTGGTCTTTCGAAAAGGGACAAATAACTGCTGTTTTCATCTTCACTTTCATGAAACCGGCATCATGGGGGATGTTTACCGTCCTTACTTTTCGACAGGGTCCAGTTGCCTCTCCTTATTGCGTGCCTGCCGTACTGTTCCCGCAGTGCGTCCACGGCACGATCGAGCCGTTCGTTGCGTTCGCGCTGGGCGGCGGGCCTGGAGGTGTCTTCGAACAGTTCCTGTTGATCATTTTCATGGAAGGGCGAATCAACAAGCCTGTTAACGCCGAATCCTATCAATCGCACGGGTTGTTTGATTTTCTGCTCTTCAAGAAGTCCCAGCGCATGGAGAAGAAGGTCGCGGTCGCAGTCCGTCGGTATCCGCATGCTTTCCTGGCGCGTGTGCGTTCTGAAATCCGAATAGCGGAGTTTTATGGAGACACAGCCTGCATAGCGGCCTGACTTGCGCAAACGGCGCCCGACCTGTTCACTCAATTCAAGAAGCAGCTGTCTGATTATTTCCATGGATCCGCAATCTTCCGGGAACGTGTGTTCTCTGGATATGCTCTTTTCTTCACAATCCGGGGCCACCGGCCGGTCATCAATCCCGAACGCCAGGTTCCACAAATGTATTCCGGATGTCCGGGATCCCAAGGTGCGCTGGAGTTCGGGCAGTGACCGGCTCTGGATGTCGCCTATGGTGGATATCCGGTGATTCAGCAACCGTTTGCCTGTCACCTTTCCCACACCCCATATTGTTCGAACAGGCAATGGCGCAAGGAACCTCCTTATCTCCTCATCCCCTTTTGGAACTTCGCAAAGTCCGTCGGGTTTGTCGAGGTCGCTGGCCAGCTTTGCCAAAAATTTATTGGCAGCAACTCCAACCGAAGATGTAAGGCGGAGTTCATCGAAAATGGCTGTTTTCAGTGCACACGCCAGAACCCGTTCATCTTTCCATTTATGCATGATGCCTGTGACATCAAGAAATGCTTCATCCAGGGATATAGGTTCAAAGACGGGTGTAAACTGCTCAAAGATAAGATGAAGTTGTTCTGAGATTTCCATATAACGCTGCATACGAACGGGAAGGAATATTCCGGTTGGGCAAAGTTTGCCGGCAGTGCGGGACGGCATGGCTGAATGCACGCCGAATACTCGGGCCTCGTAGGATGCGGCGGACACCACTCCGCGCCTATCCGGGGGCGAGCCTATGATTACGGGTTTTCCCTTCAATGTCGGATTATCCCTCTGCTCTATCGAGGCATAGAAGGCATCCATGTCCACATGAATGATTACACGCATTTGCCTATTCTATATTGCGCAGATGCCAATGAAAAGTACGCCGGAGACAAGATTCTCAACTTATTCCTCAGTTCCGCAGTCATTAAGGGTTTTTATGCAACTCTTTTAAAGTGAATAGGTTGTTCAGGAAATCCGGGCGTTTTTCGCTGCCAGGCGTCTGGATGTCACCACTTTCTCATTATTGAAATCTATGATCTTTCCCGGTCATGGCCTTGACACCCATTCCTGTTTTTTGTCATGCTTGCACCTTTAACGCGCTTCTTGGATCTACCTCAGCCGATAGAAAAGGAGCGCTTTTAGTATCAGTGAATCCACTATATCTGTATGAAAGCCTTAAGAAGAAATAGCCGGACACCTCGTGATGCCGGTGTTGTAGAAGTATCCAAAGCTGGGCCGGGTCCGGGAGAAGTCCTTCTCAAAACCAGTCACTGCGGGGTATGCGGGTCCGATCTGCATGCCTATTTGAATCATCCTGGATATGAAACAATTCCGGAGCAGTTCACATTCGGGCACGAATTTTCCGGGGTGGTAGATGAGGTAGGCGAGGGCGTAACAGAGTGGAAAAAGGGGGATCACGCTGTATCGATATCGGTCCAGGGCTGTTTGGCTCCGGATTGTCATTACTGCAGTATTGGTTATTCCCAGTTGTGTCCTGAACGTAAGATCATCGGTATTCACCTGGATGGCGGCATGGCGGAATACACGATTGTAAACCAGAAATACCTGGTCCGGATTCCGGAGGAAGCCGATCTCATGGCCGCTTCTCTTACCGAACCGCTGTCCGTGGCGGAACACTGTGTTACGGATTGCTCGGATATAGAATCCGGCGATCTGGTCATCGTAACCGGACCTGGAATCATCGGTATTATGTGTGCCCTGGTGGCAAGGCTTAAAGGTGCAAAGGTTGTTATGACGGGAATTGATTCTGACAATCGTCTCAGGTTGCCTGCCGCACAGGATATAGGATTTGATACGATTGTTACCGGCCCCGGAAATCCGTCATTACAGGAACAAATAGTCGGGCGTTTCGGCCGCCTTGCGGACAGACAGATTGAGGCTTCGGGTTCCGGCGAGGCCTTGGCGGAAGGTGTGGATGCCGTGCGTAAACTCGGATCAGTCACCGTGGTCGGACTTTATCCGGAGATTGTCAGGATTAATATGACCAATCTTGTGCGTAATCAGATCGATATCAGGACAAGCTATGTTTCCGATCGCGCCAACTATGAGCGCGCCCTTGAAATTATAGGGGCAGACGTAATACCGGTGGACCGGCTTGTTCATACCTATGAATTGATCGATGGTATACGCGCGTTTGAGGATGCTGATGGCAAATCCGTAATCAAGCCGGTGCTTGTATGCTGATTTTTATTTAACCCCGAACCGTTAACAAGAAACAAACGAGATTAAATCATGACTTTACCTTTCAGAAACACAGTAGTTGGCAGCTATCCGCGTCCAGAGTCCGTGGAAGATACGATGAAACGCCCGAGTTGGAGCCAGGATGAAATAGACGAATACATACGGTGGGCGGCCAAAGACCAGGCTGATCTTGGCTTGGATGTCATTACCGACGGCGAGGGATATCGTGAAAACATGTATTATTTCTATCAGAAACGGGTCGATGGAATTGATTTCGGGGATATGGAGAAAAAGAGTTTTGGCGATGGGAACTTTGCCATTGAATGTCCAAAGCTGACGGGTGAAATCAGAAATCCCCGGTTCAATCTTGCCCATAACTGGAAATTGGCGAGAGAGTCGGTTCCCTCTTCTGTGCGTGTCAAACAGACTGTAACGGGTCCTCATGTATTGACCCGGTTTACCCAGAATGAAAGAACCGATCTATATGAGGATGATCAGGCTCTTTGCCGTGCCTGGGCACGCGTGCTGGTTGAAGAGTTGAAAGAGGTGGTGGCGGCCGGCTGCGATTTTATCCAGTTTGATGAACCGATGTGGACTGAATCACCTGAACAGAGCACATGGTCCGCTGATATCCTGAATGAAATGATGGAGGAACTCGGCGGTGGAATACGATTTGCCCTGCATGTCTGCGGGGGAAATCCAAGACGCAAGCGCATTTATTTTACCAAGTATACGGATCTGGCGCCGGCTTTTTCCAGAACCAAGGTCAACGAGGTGTCCCTGGAACACTGCACGTTGAGTTATAACCTGATGGACCTGTGGAAGCTGTGGGATTTCAAGGGAGATCTGGCCCTTGGCGTCATTGATCAGCGCAGCGATGAACTGGAATCTGTGGATGAGGTTTGGGAA
>SLRP01000031.1 GCA_007130845.1 Kiritimatiellia bacterium
GTTGAGAGTCACATTGGTGGCCTCGATATCATGGCCGAGACGTTCAATATCGAGCTGTTCTTCCGACTTGCCGCGACCGCTCCTCTGGCACATGCACAGCTGCTCCTGGAAGCGGGCCGCCTCGCGCATGCCACGACGGATATCGCGCACATTGGGAATCTGCGAACCGAGATGGAAGTGCAGCATCTGAAGACAATCCAGCATGCCGCGATCACGAAGCAGATCCACCACATCGATGACGTGCGAGGCGTTCAGTCCGAACATGCTCCGGTCTCCGCCGGAATCCGTCCAGTGCCCCTCCGCCCGGGTCGCCAACTTGGCCCGAACCCCCAGGCGCGGACGGACATTCATACGCTCCGCGCGCTCCAGCACCAGGTTAACCTCGCCCGGCATCTCCAAAACCAGTATGGTCTGCAGACCCATTTTCTGCGCATGCAGGGCCAAATCGATGAATTCCTCGTCTTTGTACCCATTGCAGATAATGAAGGCTTCCGGATCCGACATGTAGGCAAGCGCGGCAATGAGTTCGGGTTTGCTGCCGACTTCCACGCCGTGATGATACGCGCGGCCGAAATCCACAATTTCTTCCACCACCTGTTGCTGTTGGTTGACCTTGATGGGATACACCCCGCGATACGGAGCCGTGTATCCTGCATCCTCTATGGCTTTTCTAAACGATTCATTTATGTGTTTGAGGCGGGATGCAAGTATATCACCGAACCTTAACAACACCGGCATATCCATCCCCCGGTCCTTCAACCCGGCTACTATATCAATGAGACTTACTCGAGCAGGATGATCCGCGCCGTGCGGTTGAACAATTACCTCGCCGCTTTCTGAAATATCGAAGTAACCCCCGCCCCAGTTCCGTATGCCGTACATTTCGGATGAATGCGCGGCGCTCCAGCTATTCAGTATCTTTTGCTTCATATTTACGCCTACCTCCTGCAAGCCTGTGCAACATATCTGTATGCGTGTGGCATAGTAACCACCTTGCATAAAATAGCAAACACACACCTGATAAAAGCCTCATGACATCCGTCACGAAAGAAGCGGATGAATCATACCGATGAGTACAGGAATAAAACAATCATGCAAACCCTGGACAAGACAAGCTTGAAGGTTATGATAACAGGTTCTTCCGAGAGTTGCGGGGGATTTTCCATTGATTACTGTTCTGATGTACGAAGAGATAGGCGTGCACGAGACCTTATGTTAGCCGCACGGAAAAAAGCGGGTTGCAAATCAAACATCCGCATGTGAAGGGTCACAGCCTCCTCATACGCATGTAGCAAAGCCATGCCGATACATATATGATCACCGCCAGGGCAACCAGGACCTTGAACCCCAGATGAATACTGGTGAAAGTAGCCAATGACGCCCCCATAACCGAGGCAAATCCGTTAATTCCCCATGCCCACGGCAACATGGTATCGTGCCGGTCGCTTACCCATTGCATGCCTGCAGGAAACGGCATGCCCATGAAAAAGGCCAGAGGTCCAAGCAGCAATATGCTTACCGCAACCCTCCAGGCATCCGGCAGACCGGCTGATTCTGCGAAAATAAACGGCAGAATCATCATGTAAGCCAGCGTCAGGACAGCTATACCGGCCACAGCGGTGGACAGCAGTGTACGCCCCTTGTCTTGAAAGTAGTCCGCAGTCAGGCTGCCAAGCCCGGAGAAGACCAGAAAAGCCGTTAACACCACGGCCACCGCATATACCGGATACGCAAGAAAAAGCATGAACTTCTGGATAAAGGCAATTTCAAGGAACATAAAACCCAAACCCAGCATGCAGAAATACAGCAATACCCACCTGCGTGACCCCCGCGTCTCAGCCCGTCTGGCCAACACCACCAGAGGAATGAGTATCATTAAGGCGCTGACAATTCCTCCCTGCACTATGGTGCCGACAAGGGCAATGTATCCCCATTCCACGAACGGAATCCACTCAACACCCATCTGTCGCACAAGTTCACCCAGCGAATCCCAGCGAAAAAACTGGAAAAAATAGGGCCTGTCATCAGTGGCAGGGCGGACATAAAAAAGATAATCAGCGTAATACTTCTCACGGTCTGGAGACAGGATCGACTGCGCCGCTTCGTAATAAACGGGTTCATCCAGCCTCGTGTATATATTGACCTCCTCTTCCGTGATCCCTGGATAATGCACCACGTCAAACCATCTGTCCCTGCTGAAGCTGCGTATGGCTTCAATCTGACCGTCGGTAAAAGGAGAACGGCTTAATATAAGCGTTCCTGCATTCCATGACCTTATGAACGCGATGTGATCCCCTGGCTCCTCAATTCCCGCACGTTCAGCAGCTTCAACAAGAGTGGCGAACATTTTCACCGCGTCGCGCGGCGGCGTCTTCAGCCATCTTGTAATAGCCAGAACACCGTCTTTTGACAGATTGTCAAAATACAGTTCCATCGCTTCCCGCGTATAAAGATAGCTCTCGCTCAAGGCATAAACGCCTGAAGCAGCTGCATTGAATGAATCCAGCAAGGCGATCTGAATCACATCAAAATCCCCTGAGCCCGACATCGCCTGTAAATATCCCCTACCCTCGGCAACTACAGGAGTTACATCTTCCCTCTCATACAAACGGCCTGAAAATTCTTTGAAGTCTTTTCGAATCATTGGATACA
>SLRP01000241.1 GCA_007130845.1 Kiritimatiellia bacterium
GGCTGATATTCCTGAATTCTCAATCCTTAATACGCAATACAATCTTTCCCCTGGTATGCCCCGTCTCGATTTTCTCATGGGCCTGCTTCGCCTTTTCCAGAGGGAAAACCGCGTCGAGATGCACATTCAACTGCCCATTGTCCACCATTCGGGCAATCTTTTCGAGTTGCTCCGCATCAGGCTCTACAAACACATGAACTGCGTTAACGCCCTGATCCGCGATATTCTTGATGGCGGCGGCATCCACAATGGAAGCCAGTATACCACCCTTCTTAACTACCTTTACACTTTCATTAAGAGTAGATCCACCCACGCAATCCAGGACAAGATCCACTCCTTCAGGAAATAAAGCCGCAACCGCCTCATCAACGCGTGTAGTATTGTAGTCTATCAGATAATCCGTCCCAAGCTGTTTCAAGTATTCATGGTTCCTCCCGCTTGCCGTACCAATGACAGTTGCACCCGCATTCCTGGCCAGTTGCACTGCAAAACTGCCGACTCCTCCTGCCGCCGCATGTACGAGGATACTTTGATTATTTTGCAATTTCCCAGCGTCAAAAACCGATTGCCATGCCGTTAGACACGCCAGTGGAATCGCCGCAGCCTCTTCAAATGAAGCGTTCCCGGGTTTCATGGCAAGGTTGGCTTCATCAAGCGTTACATATTCGGCATAGGATCCATCATGAATCACCGGTTTCCGCGTGTACGCGTAAACCTCCATACCAGGCTCGAACCGTTCAGCGCCCGGCCCGGCCTTTTCAACCGTGCCTGAAACTTCCCAACCAAGGATTACCGGAAATTCATGAGGGAAGGCATCCTTAAGCCAGCCCTCGCGGATTTTCCAGTCAACGGGGTTCACGCCGGCCCCGTTAGCCCGCACCAGAATCTCTCCTTCGCCCGGATCAGGAACAGGCAAATCCATGAGTTCAAGCTTTTCACGCCCTCCAAATTCATTAATAGCTATGGCTCTCATTACATTTCTCCTTATTTTAACTCCGCAATCACAATTTATTATTCTCCCTTAACTTTACCAGCAGAAAGCCTGTAAATAATTCATGCAGACACCAGGAGCACCATATGGTTGACATACATGCCTTTTCCCGCCTACTTTCCACGGGAATGAATACTTCACCATCCATATTTCCGCCGGATTATCACAGCCATACATGGCTCTGTAAACATGCCTACGGCGAACCATCAGATTACGCCGCTGCCGCTACAGCAGCCGGACTTCCAGAGATAGCATGCACCGATCATTGCCCTACTCCGATTGGTTTTGCCCCGGAAGTTCGAATGGAACCGCATGAATTCGATCTGTACCGGGACTGGGTAATGAAGGCTCGCGCTGAACATGGGATCGATATCCTGTTTGGAGTTGAGGCCGACTATCATGATGGATGCGAAGAATACCTTGAACCATTTCTCAAGGAGCAACCGCTGGACATAGTACTTGGATCAGTACATTACCTCGCATATGACCCGGACGGTCAACCCCCGGTTAAAGGTCTGTGGGAAACAGATGATGCAGAGGGAAACTGGAAAAAATATCTGGACAGAGTTGCGCGAATGACCGACACCGGATTATACGACGTGGCAGGCCATCTCGATCTCCCCAAGCGATTCGGGGGGCGGCCTGATCCCGGATTAATAGATGAACTGATGCCTCCTGTCATGCAGCGGATTGCGAATGCAGGAATGGCCGTGGAAATAAACACATCAGGATTCCGGCATTTACCCGGTGAACAATATCCGTCACTGCAGATACTTAATATGGCCAGCGAACTTGAGATCCCTGTAACTTTCGGCTCGGATGCGCATACGCCAACGAATGTGGGCCAGTATTTCGAAGAGGCTGTTATCCTGGCTCGCAGGGCCGGATACACGCATTACCTGCAGTTCAAAGAACGACAAGGGACGCCTGCTCCACTACCCTGAAAAGGGTATCGTCCGCGACCGGTCTAGTATTTCTCCCGGCCAATTTCAATTCATGAAACCCCAATGGCATATGATAGGGGGAATAATTCTGTGAATACCCAATAATTGAACAAGGCATCAGAAAGTCAACCGAGGGTCTGGTTCAGAGTAAGTATCGGAAGCAGAATGGAAAGGGCCAGCATAAGGACGAACAAGCCTATGATTATAATAAGCACCGGCTCTATAAGGGCTATGAATCTGGACAGCATGCGTTCCCACTGGCGCTGAAACCTCGCCCCGGAATTTTCCAACATCCCCGTCAAATCTCCGCTAGCTTCACCCGCCCTGATCCATGCAGGCAGTGATTCGCTCAACGGAGGAATCTCCGCAATGCTTTCGGGGAATCCGCCGCCATGCCTGACTTTTTCAACTTCCTTTTCCATTAGAACATCTATCCAAGGGCTCCCGGTAGATCTGCCAGCCATATGCATCCCTTCTATCAAGGACACTCCGCTTTTAAGCAGAACCGACAAAGTACGAGAGAACCTGAGCCCCACCAGAGCGGTATATGCGCGTCCGATCAGCGGCAATTTAAAAATCAAACGATCCAATTTGACTCTAAATTCCCGGTCGCTGCGTACGCGGCGTCCGCACCACAGCAGGCCCAACAGCACAGTGGGAACCATGAATATCGCCAGCCATATTGCAATACGCCCCATACCCATGGTCCAGCGGGTAATCGACGGAACCTCCAAGCCGGCCTCAGCGAACAGGGACTGAAAGGCCGGCAACATGTATCCCAACATGAGTATCCCGATGATCGCTGACAGCAGGATAATAATCACGGGATATATCAAGGCGGTCTGGATACGCTCGCGGAGACGTTGACGGTCCTCAAGATACATCGCAATGCTTTCCAGAACCACTTCAAGGGACCCCGCCCTTTCGCCAGTTTCGATAGCGGATTTCTCAAAAGGAGTTACATGAGGGCTCGCTGCAGCAAGCGCATCTGCAAAGGACACCCCTTCACGAACGCGATCACGTATTCCAGCCAGCAAAGGCCGGTTTTCACCCAGCTCCGGAGAATCGATCATGATTGCCAGGGCATTGGCAAGCGGTATACCAGCACTCAGAACCGCCGCCAGTTCCCTGTATACCATTGCCCTTGTTTCCAGAGTAAAAACCCTGCCGCCGCGTTTCCACCACCTCAGAATGAGCTGGCCAGCGGGATTGACCTGTCGCGCAAGAATGCCCTTATGCGATAGTTTTTCCCGGGCGTCCTTAAGGTCAAAAGCCTCGATCAGCCCCTTTGCCGCGTGACCCTGCCTGTCATATCCTGTGTACTCGAATGTCCTCATGGCGAACGCGCTGTCATTCTACCGACCTGCCCACAACACGTATCAATTCCGCCACACTTGTCAGGCCTGCCAAAGCCTTGTCAACCCCGTCTTCCAGCAGTGTGCGCATACCCCCTTTAACGGCAAGGCGTTGCAGGTCCAGGACACCTGCGCCTGTACGAATGGCCTCTCTGATTTCCGGTGTAATCACCATCAATTCAAACAGTCCGATTCGTCCAGAATATCCGGAAAGGCATTCCGGACATCCATTCGCCCTCCACAAGAGTTTTTCGGAGACACGGTTAAGATGCTCTCCCAGGTATCGTTTTTCACTTTCCGTCGGCTCCTCCTGAACACGACAGCAGGGACAAAGCTTGCGAACCAGCCTCTGTGCAAGAGACGCCCGGGTCGAAGACGCGACCAGATAGGGTTCGATACCCATATCCACAAGGCGGGTTGGCGCACCGGCTGCATCGTTGGTATGTAATGTACTGAAAACAAGGTGTCCGGTAAGCGAGGCTCTCACAACAATCTCGGCTGTTTCCTGGTCCCTTGTTTCACCAACCAGCACGACATCCGGATCCTGTCTCAGGATATGGCGCAGCCCTCGCGCAAATGTCAGTCCTATTTTAGGCTTTACCGACATCTGACTTATCGTGGGCAGCTGGTACTCTATAGGATCCTCAATGGTCATGACGTTGGTGTGATCAGTATCAAGCTCGCGAAGGGCAGCGTATAGAGTGGTTGTCTTTCCGCTTCCAGTCGGGCCGGTTACCCATATCACCCCGTACGGCTCGCGAAGCAGAATTCTCATGCGTTCGGTCATATCCTCCGACATGCCTAGATCGGAAAGAGGAAGCATCGTTGAATCCCTGTTCAACAACCTGAGGACAATGCGCTCACCGTCGGCAACCGGAACGGTTGAGACGCGGATATCGACTTCGCGCTCGCCGACTCTTACCCTGGCGGTTCCGTCCTGGGGTAATCGTTTTTCAGCGATATCCATATGCGCCATCACCTTGAGGCGCGAAATCAGGGACGCTTCCAGATGTTTTGAAGGCGCCGCCTTTTCATAAAGCAGCCCATCGATTCGGTAGCGCATTCTCAAGTCATTCTGAAAGGGTTCAATGTGCACATCCGAAGCGTTTGATTTCAGAGCTTCAAGCAGGACCAGATTCACAAATTGCGTGACGGGCGCCTGATCAGCCATACGCAGCAGGTCATCGGAACGGACAACTGGTGTTTCGGAATGCTGCTCCGCCGCATTCATATCCCTTAGAAACTGTTGAGCGGTATCTTGTTTTCGGAAATAACAACGTTCAATACTGCGTTGAATTTCCCTGTCTTCGGAAAGAAGCAACTCAAATTCCTCGCCCAGCAGCAGCGCCAGATCCTCCTGTTCATCCATCCGTGTCGGATCGGCCATGAGCAATCCGATGCGGCCGTTTATGCGTATGGGAAGCATGCGCCGGCTCCGCGCCCATTCCACGGGGACTTTCCTGATCAAATCCGGATCGAGCTGTTCATCGTCAACGGATCTGAGAACCGGCAGGTCGAACTGTTCACCGAGAGCCTGCAGAATATCTTCCTCGGAAAGCACGCCTTCGTTAACAAGCATTTCTCCGATCCGGATGTGAGGGGATGATTCACGCTGTTTTTCCAGGGCGGTTTCCACCTGTCCCGAGGTTACGCGACCCTGTTGAACCAGAATTTCGCCCAACCTCATGATTTACTCCTCGTCAGGCTTTGATCTTAGACCGAACTCGTCGGCAACGGCGCCGAGTCCTGTTCTGTCTTCCAGCATATTTCTCATCTCAGAAGCCGTCTGTATATCTGTAACAATGTGCGGGGTCACAAATATAAGCAGATTGGTCCGCTCCGTCCGGTCGGTCGTTCGTCGAAATAGATGCCCAAGCAAGGGAACATCCCCGAGGAGAGGCACCTTGGAAACCACCTGCAACTGGTCCTCGCGTATAAGCCCGCTGAGTACAACCGTTGACTTGTCCGGAATGGTTACAGTCGTGGACACCTCGCGCCTTGCTATGGTGGGGGAAAACGGCATATCAGCGGGCCCATCATCTATTATTGCCTCGATAATGGGGTTGAGCTGCAAGCGCACTTCATTGTCGGGATTAACGTAAGGTGTAAGCTCCAGACGAATCCCCACATCCATGCGTTCTATATTCTGTATGATATCCCGCGTAACACCAGCGCCTTCTATGGTTGACTTCAGAACAGGTATATTCTGCACAACACTGACACTCGCCTGCAGATTGTTCTGCGCCCATAGAGGGACATTCGACAGGATTCGGACGTCCCGATCCTCCGCCAGCGCCCTTAACAGAAAGGGTATTCTGGGCACGACGCGGCCGTCTGCATCCACGAATGTGCCATGCGCAAGCCCGAAGGTGATGCCCTGAGGAGCAATGCCATCCATTACATCACTGATAAGATCCTCTTCTCCCGGCCTGCTGCGTCCTATTACAGTCGTCCTTCCGTCGCGAGGCTGGTCGATTGTCGCCCAGTCGACTCCAAGATCCAATCGCCCATCCACTCCTACTTCAGCTATTAATATCTCCACCATGACCTGTTGAGGCGGCTGATCCAGACGTTCAACCAGCTCGCGCACCAGGTCAAAATCCCTGGGATTAGCGTCTATCAGCAGGGCGTTGTTGGGAATACTGGGTTCCACGGAGATGGCGGACCGGTCCTCCCTGGCCGCAGATTTCTCCAATAGCGCGTTAAGGCTCTTTGCTGCATCCTCTGCGGAAAGGTAATTGAGAAACACCGCGTTGAGCCGGCCGTAACCTGATGGTGTTTCCACATCGAGCGCCGTTATGATTTCCTTCATTTCCCGGATATGAATGGATGTTCCCACCAGAAGCAGACTGTTGGCATGATCAGCAGGAACAACTGTTACCCCTGAAGGCAATTGAGCTCCGCCATCTGTGATCTGACGCATCTCCCTGGTAAGGCGCTCTCCGGCCGGAGTTGCGCCTTCCATAGCCGCGGTCAATTGACGAGCCAGGTCATCAGGAGATGCGTGGTCCAGCTTCACGACTTCCACCATTCGAGCCGAACCGGGTTGGTCTAGTTCATTGATGATACTTTCAAGACGCCTTATATTATCGGCTGTATCGGTGATTATAAGGTGATTGGTAGATGCGAACACCGATATCGAGCCGGTTTTCCCTCCATGAACCATGGATTCAAGAGAACGGCGTATATCCGCCGCCCCTATATGGTTGAGCTTTATTATCCGGGTAACGAGTCCGTCTTCCGGAAGCAAGTCATCAACAGAATACACCGGCGCGCCCGGGGTCTCTCTTTCCGGCAGCGGCACAACATAATACACTGGTCCCCGTCGCAGCACCGAATATCCCCGTGACTCAAGTATAGCGAGGTAAAACGGATAGACTTGGTCAGTTGTTATCCTTGGCGGCGTTACCACGGTAATGGTGCCCTGTACGCGGTCATCCATGATAAACGTCTTGCCGGTGATCTCGCCAACAAGCTTGGTGACAAGCCGAAGATCGGCCTCATCGAAGCTGAAGTCCAGACGGGAAGCGTTTCCGGTCTCGTTGCCGGGGGATGCATGTGTCCCGTAACCACCGATCATGGTGACTAGCAGAACGAAAATAATAACGTGTTTCATCCGCGCGGGCCTTTATTTCACAATTCCGCGGTTCGTTGAGGCGATGAATTCGATAATATGCCCTACTTCCTTGCTATTTTCCAGATCTGTTTTCAATTTCTCAAGCGCCTGCGTTGTTGACAATCCTTCCCTATAAAGAATTCTGTACGCTTTTTTAAGCTCGTTTGCCTGGGTGCTTCCAACACCTCTGCGTTTCAATCCCACCATATTTATTCCGTGAATTTCCAAAGGGTGCCCGTCTGCCATCATATATGGAGGTATATCCTGTGTCACCTTGGAACACCCGCCAATTATGCTCATTCTGCCCACCCGTACAAACTGGTGTATTCCGCACAAGCCGCCTACTATGACCTGATCCTCAATCGTTACATGTCCCGCCAGAGTTCCGCAGTTTGCTATTACTACTTCATCACCCACAACGCAATCGTGAGCGACATGCGCATATGCCAGGATATGGCATCCCGACCCTACCCTTGTAGCGTCGCCCTCTTTAGTCGCGCAGTTGACTGTCACATATTCCCTTATGGTGGTGCGCTCACCGATATCCACTCGAGCGCGGCCGCCTGTGTATTTCAAGTCCTGCGTTTGAGTCCCCAAAGAGGCAAACGGGAAAACCGTGCATCCAGAGCCGAGACTTGTTTCGCCTTCTATATTGACATGGGACATGATGCGAGCGCTCTCGCCTATTTTCACATACGGTCCGATGATGCTGTAGGCCCCGATTTCAACATCATCGGCCAGACAGGCCTGTGGTGCAACGACTGCGGTGGGATGAATCTTGGCCATGGATAATCTTAATCGTCCTTACGTCCGAACATTAAATCAGCTTCAGAAGCCAGCTCGCCGTCAACCAGCACCTGCCCGTGCAGCTTAGCCATGTTTGTACGGTTCTTGAGAAGGACCACTTCAATACGCATTTGATCGCCTGGACGGATAATTTTCCTGAACCGGGCCCTGTCTATAGCGAGAAAATATGCTATGTCGCCGTTACGATCGGTTACTTGATTAAGCAGAATCCCTCCCACCTGGGCCATCGCCTCGACTTGAATGACTCCTGGCATCACCGGGTTTCCGGGAAAATGCCCCTGGAAAAAAGGCTCATTTACCGTCACGTTCTTGATACCGACAATCCGCTCCTTGTAATCGCACTCTATAACGCGATCCACAAGCAACATTGGGAAACGATGCGGAAGGATATCCATGACGTCAGTGATTTCAATAAGGGCCATATGCTTCTCCAAAGCTTGAAATTTTCCAGTTTTCAGGACTATCCCGTGCTGCATTAGTAATAAGCCACAACGGTATAGCAAAAGCCGGGCACAAAAGAAACAGTAAATCTCAAAAAGCCGGCTATGTTCCATTTCCGGGAGTGGCTAATATGCCGTTTGACATTCGCACTACGTCATTACATAGTATTCAGCTATTCGTAGGGAATCCGTACGACTTACTGTTGCCGGCAACGATGCGACACATATATCATCATATAAACCCGAGGAAATATCATGAAATTCAACTATGCAAAATCTAACACGCATCGTCTTTTACCGTTTGCAATGGGATTGGCCATATTGACGGCTGGGTGCGGCACAAGCCCGGAATATTCCCAGAACAACAATGGGGATATTTTAATCCAGGAGGGAATTACAGATGAGGCCGGCCCGGCTGCCCAGGAGCAACAGGCGCAGGAGTCCCGGGTAATAGCGATTGTAGACGGCAAGGAGGTTACACAGGACGACCTTGCCATCGAAATCAACATGCTTGTCAACCAGCTCCAGGGAAGCATTCCCGCTGAAAACCTTGCTCAAATGCATGATGAAATCCAGCATCACGCGATGGAAAATCTTATCGTCAAAACCCTGTTACGCAACCAGGTAGAAAGGGATGGAATAACAGTAGACCAGGAAGAATTGTCGGAAACCATTGAGCAGTTAAAGGCTACCTTACCGCCGGGAGCCACGCTCGATGAATACCTTGATCAAATGGACATGAAGAGAGATGAATTCATTGAAGATGTCAGTAAAGACCTTCAAATAAACAAATTGCTGGAGGAAAAGATAAGCGAGGCCGGTGAACCCACCGAGGATGAGATAAGGGATTTCTATGAACAGAACATGGAACACTTTGAACAGCCCGAAACTGTATCAGCCCGCCACATCCTGATCTCGATTGAAGAAGGCGCTGACGACTCCGCACGCGAGGATAAACGAACTGAGGCCGAGGAAATACGACAGCTCCTGATTGACGGAGCTGACTTCACGGAGATGGCTGCGGAGGTATCCGACTGTCCAAGCGCAATGCAAGGCGGCAATCTTGGAAACTTTACACGGGGTCAAATGGTCCCCTCTTTTGAAGAAGCCGCCTTTTCAAGACCCATTGGCGAAATCGGACCGGTCGTGGAAACTCAATTCGGCTATCACGTAATACAAGTTGAAAGCCGGGAGCCTGCTCAGACGATAACATTGGATGAGGGCCGTGAACGTATAACAGAAGCGCTATTGAGCGAAAAACAGCGTACTGTCCTTCAGAACTACATCAGCAGTCTGCGTGATAGCGCCGACATTCAATTCACCGACAATCAATAGCCGCATGTGATAAAGCATATACCGCTTTGTAAATCCGCTATTTTTCCACAGGGACGGCAATCCCGCGAAGTATGATATTCTGGGCAAACAGGAATATTATTATTGTAGGTATTGAAGCGACAATTACCGACGCAAAAACCCCCGACATATTCGACTGTTGCTGGAATTGATAAAGCCACACGCTGATAAGCCACATATCCGGATCCGGCGCCACTAGCAGTGGATACAGAAAAGCGGTGTATGCCATTGTAAATGACTGAAGAGCAACCACGGCGAGAATGGGTTTGCTCAGGGCCATGGTAATCTGAAAGAAAACACGAATTTCAGAAGCACCGTCAATCAATGCCGCATCGTACAGGTCACCGGGCAGCGAATCAAAGAACCCCTTCAGCAGGAATATAAGATAACCGCTGGTAAGCGTAGGCAGCAGCAGCGCAATGAAGGTATTCATCAGATTCAGATTCTGTAAAATTACAAATTGGGGAATCAACGTAACCATTGGAGGAAAAGCGGCTGTTGCCATGAGAACAAGCAGGATTTTATAGGTGCCCTTCATGCGGAATCTGGAGAGCCCGTATGCGGCCATCGGGTTTATCAACAGATTCAATCCGACGACCAGAACACAATAAACAACGGTATTTATGAATGTACGGCCGTGCGTAAACATTGCATCCACAACGTTGGCATAGTTGTTGACCGCGAACTGCAACCGCAGCGCGCCGCTATTCTCCATCACGAACTTGTATTCAACAGCATCCGAGGGCAGGCGTATATTGTCCAGTGATGCATGATCAAGCCCTATGAGATCATTGGCTTCGTCCACATCGTTGAACCGAGTTTTCAACCATTCACGCCACAGCATGTCGGGGCCGTGAAGGTTCAGGGAATCAGCCGGAACACTTCGCAGAAAATCCTCGTAATCCGTCCTGAATGCGCCGCTCAACCACCGCCTGCCGTCAGGAAGGTGTATATCCTCGAAAGAACCGTAATCAGTCCCCCATGTAAAGTTCGCCTCATCAATATTTTCATATAACCCCGCAAGA
>SLRP01000063.1 GCA_007130845.1 Kiritimatiellia bacterium
CACCTATCAAAAAACCATATTACAAAGACAATCCAACTTAAAACAAAATCTTAACAAGTAATCAAGAATTTTTAAAAGCCTGTATATTTTTGATTGCATTTGATTTTTCCCTGTACAATCCTAGTCACAAACACTTAACGGAGGATCAAGCAATGCGTGACCATATATTTCACAGCGCTGATGAAGCGAAACTGGACGGGCGATATGCCGATGCCAAGTCTTTGTACGCCGGCTACGGCGTGGATACGGATGCGGCTGTTGATGCCGCCTTGAATGTGCCGGTTTCCCTGCACTGCTGGCAGGCGGATGATGTGCGCGGCTTGGAATCCCATGAAGGCGACCTTGATGGCGGCGGCATAATGGCTACCGGCGGATATCCGGGGCGCGCACGCAACGGTGATGAAATCCGCAGGGATCTTTCAAAGGTAATCAACCTGGTTCCCGGAGTGTTGCGAGCCAATATCCACGCGCTCTATGCGGAATCCGGTGGAAAACGGGTGGATCGAGACGCATTGACCGTAGAACAGTTTGAAAGGTGGATTGATTGGGCAGCCGGGGAAAACATAGGAATGGATTTCAATTCCACCTATTTTGCGCATCCCATGGCGGAGGATGGCTATACCCTGTCGCACCCCGACCAGTCTGTCCGCGATTTCTGGATAAGGCACGGCATCGCCTGCCGCAGGATAGCCGAAGAAATCGGCAGACGTCTGGACAAGCCATGCTATTTGAACCATTGGATCCCGGATGGCGCCAAGGATTCCCCGTCGGACCGATGGAGCCCGAGGGCGCGCCTGGTTGATTCATACGATCGCATAATGGATGTATCACACGGGATCGACAGAGCATGGTGCATTGATGCAGTTGAAAGTAAATTATTCGGGCTGGGAAGCGAAGATTATGTAGTCGGTTCGTTTGAGTTTTACAGCGCATTGTCCCTGACACGCGGGCTGCTGCTCTGCCTGGATATGGGGCATTTCCACCCAACCGAAACCATTCACGATAAGATATCAGCGCTCCTGCAGTTTCATGACCGTCTTTTGATGCACGTCAGCCGACCCATACGCTGGGACAGCGATCATGTAGTTATCTTCAATGACGACCTCAGGGCCGTCTTTCTGGAATGGGCGCGGGGACGGGCCCTGGACCGCGCTGTCGTCGCAATGGACTTCTTCGATGCAAGCATAAACCGCACGGCCGCATACATAATCGGCGCCAGGGCTACGCGTAAAGCCATTCTGTATGCCCTGCTGGATCCCGTCGACACCCTGCAGGAACTGGAAAGCCAGGGCAAGAACGCCCAAAAACTCGCTCTCATGGAAGAATGGAAAACCATGCCGTTCGACGCAGTATGGGACACGCTGTGTGTGCGCGACGGCGTTCCAACCGGAGCGGCATGGCTGTCCGATGTCGAGCAGTACGAAAAAGAGGTTTTGAAATCACGATAATGATGATCGGACCAAACCATGCTTGCCCTTCAACGACAACGGGAAATTCTGAAGATCATTGAACAGGTTGGGGCTGTTAAGGTAACCGACCTGGCAGGCCGGTTCGATGTTACCGAAGAGACAATCCGCCGCGACCTGACCATGCTGGAAAAGGCCGGGCGTGTGACCCGCAGCCACGGCGGCGCAGTGATAGCGCAATCCGAACGGCACGAGGTGCCGCACGGCCAACGTGAAATAACCAACAAGGCGGAGAAAATAAGAATAGCGGAGGAGGCCTTAAAACGGGTTGAGAAGGGCGACACCATACTCCTGGACGCCAGCTCATCGGCACTGTTTCTGGCCCAACTTCTTCCAGACATCCCCTGCACTGTTGTAACCAATTCCATCCTTACGGCACAGACCCTTGCGGAGCACCGGCATGTTCGGGTAATCTGCACCGGAGGCGTGTTCACCCCTTTATCAATGTCATTTCTAGGACTGCTGGCTGAAAAAAACCTGAGAGAATATCATGTAAACAAACTCTTTTTTTCATGCCGGGGTGTGGACCTGGAAAGGGGGCTGAGCGATTCCGGAGACGCTACCGCCCAGATAAAGCAACAGATGCTGAAGATCGCGGACGAACGCATTCTGCTGGTGGACAACAGTAAATTCAATGTGCGAGCCCTGTCCACAATATCGGACATCAGAGCCGTAACCGATGTAATCACCGACCCGGCAACGGATAAAGGCATCTGTGAAAGCATCAGAAAACTCGGCGTCCAGGTCACGCGCACCGGCAATATAGAGGAAGACGCTTCTACCCGAATCGCTACTTGAAAACAATAACGCCAAAAGGAAAGACATATGAATGCAGCAAGACATTATATAGCCTTGGATCTTGGCGCCGGCAGTGGACGGGCAATGCTGGGGACGTATGACGGCAAGTCCCTGACTCTGCAGGAAGCACACAGGTTTCCAAATGATCCTGTGGCGTTGCCGGACGGTTTTTACTGGGATGTATTGCGGATATTCGGAGAATTGAAACTGGGGTTGATGAAAACGGCAGAGATTTCGGGCGGAAAACCGGACGGCCTGGCCATTGATACCTGGGGGGTGGATTACGCTCTGCTCGATAAATCCGGGCGCATGCTGGCCAACCCCCATAATTACCGGGATCCGCGAACCGATGGAGTCATGGATACAGCATTCAATCGCATGTCCCGCGAAGAGATATTCGGGTCGACAGGAATACAGTTCATGCAAATCAACACCCTGTATCAACTCCTGTCTCAGGTTATTCAAGAAGATGCTTCCCTGGCGGCGGCGGAAAGGCTCTTGATGATTCCGGACTTGCTGAACTACTGGCTTACAGGAATTCAGGTTTCCGAGAGCTCTATCGCCAGCACCAGTCAATGTTACAACCCCATCGCGAATGACTGGGCGGACGATGTTCTGGTGGCCATGAATATTCCGAGGAAACTATTCCCCGAAATAGTGAACCCGGGAACAGTGCTGGGATCACTGAGAGGGGAAATCTCTGAAGATCTCGGAATTGGAAATACCCCGGTCATAGCAGCAGGCAGCCACGACACAGCCAGCGCAGTGGCCGCCGTTCCACTGACAGGAGAAGGAGAAGCCTACCTCAGCTCCGGGACATGGTCGCTTCTGGGAATGGAAATAGATTCCCCGGCAATTAACGAGGACAGCCTGCGCTATAACTTTACAAATGAGGTGGGAGTGGAAAAAACCATCCGACTGTTAAAGAACATTTCCGGTCTGTGGATTATCCAGGAAATGCGCAGGGTCTGGACCGCCGCCGGTGAAACGATAAGTTATGACGGCATGGCCGATATGGCTGAGATGGCGGAACCTTTTAAACACTTCATTGACAACGATGACCCCTCATTCATGCCGCCTGGGGACATGCCTTCACGCATAGCCCGGTATTGCGAACGCACAAATCAGGCCGTTCCGGAGGAACGCGGGGCCATAATTCGAGCCGCTTTCGAAAGCCTGGTGTTCAAATACAGACTGGTGACCGATCTACTGGAGAGAATTACCGGCAGATCAATTCACACTATTCACATTGTGGGAGGAGGGACCCGCAATACATTCCTCAATCAATGGGCTGCTTCAGCCACCGGCCGCACCATCAAGACAGGCCCTTCCGAAGCCACCGCAACAGGAAACATCATAACCCAGATGCTCGCCACCGGGGAGATCTCCTCCCTGGCAGAAGGGCGTGATATTATCCGCGCCTCATTCCCATCCGAGACATTCGAGCCGCGGGACACCGGGGAATGGGATGAGGCCTATGAAAGATATCTCCGTATTACCGGACTGCATATCTAAATAATGAAATACAAACATGCATAAACACCAACCAAACGGAGCACATTAATGAACCCGGAATCCACACGTGACGAGCTGATTCAACTTTCAAGAGACCTGGGACGGGAAGACCGCCGACTGGCGCTTCTTGGAGAAGGCAACACAAGCGCTGATATCGGTGACGGCACTTTCTGGGTAAAGGCTTCCGGATCCAAGCTCGCCACACTTTCAGCAGAGGATCTCAGCAGGGCCAGGACGGATAAAGTTCTTGAACTAATGGAAAATACTTCCATGGACAACGCGGAGGTTAACCGGCGTCTTCGAGATGTTCTGGAGGACACATCCCATAAGCAACCCTCCGTCGAAACATTTCTCCATGCGCTATGCTTGACCATGGGCGGCGCGAAATGGGTCGGGCATACACACACGGACTCCGTTCTTCAGATCCTGTGCAGCAAGGCCGGCGCCAGTCCTTTCCTCAACCATGTTTACCCGGACGAGATTGTGGTGTGCGGAAGACATGTGGCTGTGGTGCCATATGTAGATCCTGGACTGCCCCTTGCGGTGGCGGTGCGCGATGAATTGAAAAGATATGTCGATGTTCACGACCATGGCCCCAAGGTTTTACTGATGGTAAATCACGGCCCTGTGGCCCTTGGCCAATCATCCGGCGAAGTCCTGAACATCATGCTCATGCTTGATAAATGGGCCAGAATCCTGATCGGATCAAACGCATTCGGCGGACCTGAATACCTTTCGGAACAGGATTCCGACCATATTGACAACAGGCCGGATGAACACTACAGGCGAAATCAATTGACCAGGCGCCAATCCGTCGTGTGAGAAACGAACTGCCTACGGCAGGTACGACGTTATAGGCAGCCGGGAACTGCCGATACCCCCGACATCAAGTCCTTGCAGGAGCGACCAGCTTGATGGCCGTATATGCCCTGCTCTCCCTTGCGGCATACAGAAAAGACCCGGCCCATATGTCCTGCCCTTTAACATAAAGGTCTTTTTATAAATATGTTATACAGCAGAAACCCTGCCATATTACAGATAAGACAGGACCCGCCTCAACCCCTCGTGAGCCCTCAAAGAAAATGAAATATTATGATTGATATTTATAATTTTTTGCAATATATTTATCATATTCAATCAAGGATTTAAGCAATGATAAAACCTAAAGAACTTGCTGCTGAACGGCAAAAAAGCCTTGGGGAGTATATACGCGACAGGGGAGTGGTTCGCATTGAGGATCTCTCCCGGGAATTTGACATCTCTTCCGCCACTGTCAGGCGCGACCTTGAAATCCTCGAGGAGCAGGGACGGATCAGGAGGGTGCACGGAGGAGCCATGGCTTTGGAGTCCCGCCTGGAAGAACAGATGTTTGACGACAAGGCTTCCATAGCCTTCCGGGAAAAGCGTCGCATAGCAGAAAAGGCAATGACAATGATCTGCAACTCCGAAACAGTCTATCTGGACGGCGGAAGCACCGTGCTTGAGCTGGCGCGTCTCCTGGTTAACCGTACGGATATCACGGTGGTAACCAACTCTCTGCGCGCAGCGGTGGAGTTGTCCGGCCGGGGGCCCAGACTTATTCTTGTAGGAGGAGAGTTGCGCAGGCTGAGCCAGACAACCGTCGGTTCATGGACACGATGCCTGATCGAACAGATCCATGTTGACAAGGCATTCATGGGAACCATGGGGCTTTCATTCCCGGAAGGAACGACCACTACAGACCCGAACGAGGCCTACACAAAGGAACTGGTAATGTCGCGGTCGGCAAAAACCATCCTGCTGGCCGACAGCGGAAAAGCAGGAAAAGTTGTTTTTGCGAAGTCCGGAGACATTGAGAACATACACACAATAATTACGGATAAGAAATTCCCGGCGCACCTGGCCAAACTATTTAAGAAACAGGGAATAACGCTTGAACAGGTATGAAAGGAACATTGCCATGCCTACACCCATAATAATGCCCAGACAGGGTCAGTCCGTCGAAAGCTGTATTCTGGTACAGTGGAAGGTCAATAAGGGAGATCAGGTCAAGACCGGCGACCCGGTGGCTGAAATTGAAACGGATAAGGCCGTATTCGAAGTGGAATCCCCTGCTGACGGCACAATCCTCGATCTGTTCTTCGAGGTAGGCGCCGACATTCCCGTGTTGACCAATATAGCGGCTGTCGGCGAGGAAGGAGAAGACGCCAGCGCGTTACAACCTGAAGAAAACGGAACTACAGTTGAAGAAACTGTCAGCGAAAAACAGGAAACCGATACAGCAGAAGATCGGCCTTCCGAGACACATCCTGCGCCTAAAGCGCAGCAGTCGCCACCCCCCTCCCCCTCATCCACTTCCGCCTCTCCCAGGGCGCGTCGAAGGGCCGAACGTGAAGGCGTGGATTTACAATCAATTTCCGGCACGGGTCCAGGACGACGTATCATAGAGCGGGACGTGACGGCAGCAGCCAACCAACGCGGACGTGTAAGCCCCGTTGCACGGGATATGGCTGCATCAGGCGCCCAGACCATGCCTGAAACGGGTTCGGGACCCGCAGGAATGCTGCTCTCATCCGACATAAAAAAGGCCGGCACGTCGACGGCACCCATGGAAATTCCGGTAAAAGGGGTACGGAAAATCATCGCAGAGCGCATGAAGGCCTCGCTGTCGTCCACTGCACAACTTACCTTGAACCGAAGCTTCGACGCCTCGGCCATCCAGTCATTTCGGAATAAGGTCAAAAAGCACGGTGAATCCTTCGGGATGCAGTCCGTAACCATAAACGACCTGGTAGTGTACGCGTCGGTGCGAACCCTTTTGCGTCATCCTTCCTTGAACGCGCATTTCAAAGGTGACCGTATAATCCAGTTCCCCGGAGTAAACATCGGAATCGCTGTGGATACTCCGCGCGGCTTGATGGTTCCAGTCGTGCACGATGCCCAACTGTTGAACCCGGCGGAACTTTCACGGCGCATCCGCCCGCTTGCCAGGTCGTGCATAGACGGAAATATTCAACCGGATCTCCTGTCGGGAGGCACCTTCACGATAACCAACTTGGGCTCCCTCGGCATAGAATCATTCACACCGGTTCTGAACGCCCCTGAAGTAGCAATACTAGGCATTGGTGGATTGCACCTTAAACCTGTAGACGGCCCCAATGGGGTGGAACACGTACAGACTATCAATCTAAGCCTGACAATTGACCATCAGGCCGTTGACGGCGCCCCCGGAGCGCGATTTCTGCAGGACCTTGCATTGGCCCTGGAAAACATCGAACTGCTCTTGAGCGAGGACATACTGAAATGAAGAGTTACGATCTCATAATAATAGGCGGCGGCCCGGCAGGCTATGTCGCTGCAGAAAGGGCCGGCGAAAAAGGCCTGAAGGTACTTCTCACCGAACACCGCCATCTTGGAGGAGTATGTCTTAACGAAGGATGTATACCCTCCAAGACACTGCTCCACAGCGCCAAGTTGTATCACTATGCAACGCATTCCGAGGCATACGGGGTACAAACTGAAAAAGCGTCCTTCAATTTCATACCGGTTCAGGAACGCAAAAACCGCATAATAAATACTCTGCGCAAGGGTTTGTCGGGGTTGATGAAAAAGAACAAGGTAGATGTGGTTACCGGCCGCGGGAAACTCTTGCCGGATGGCGGTGTTGAGGTTAATGGCGATATTTTTCAATCCGATAATATACTAATCGCCACTGGATCATCACCTGCCGCCCCGCCCATACCCGGAAACGATCTTTCAAAAGTGTTGGATTCAACGGGTATACTTGAATGCAATACGGCGCCGGATAATATCGTAATCATCGGCGGGGGAGTAATCGGATGTGAATTCGCCTGCTTCTTCGGTTCAATCGGGGTCCCGGTAACGGTCATCGAAATGCTTCCGGAAATCTGTCCTTCGGTGGATCAGGAAATAGCCGCCGGCCTCCGCCGTGAGCTGGAGAAGAAAAATATCTCGTTTCATCTGAATGCCCGTGTAGAAGAAATCACGGAGAAAACGGTTGTCTTTTCGTCAGACGGCAAATCCAGTTCCGTGGAACGGGACCTGGTCCTGATGGCTGCAGGGCGAACTCCCAACACGGATGGATTGGGCCTCGAGGCCCGCAGGGTGGGTTTCGATCGCGGGGGCATCCATGTGAATGAAAGATGCGCGACCAATATACCCGGTGTCTGGGCAGCAGGTGACGTGACAGGCCGTGTCTGGCTGGCGCACGCTGCCTCCCGTATGGGGGAAGTGGTGGTCAATAATATTTCCGGGAAAAAAGATGAAATGCGCTATCACACCGTTCCAGGAGTCATTTACACAAACCCCGAAGTGGCAACCGTAGGATGGACCGAGGCACAGGCGCGCGACAAGGGCTGGCCCGTCCGCACGGCAAAACTTCCCATGACGGTTAACGGACGCTATCTCGCCGAACACGATGATGAGCGCGGCCTCATTAAGATTGTCCTTCACGGGGAAACTAATGCCCTGCTCGGCGTCCACATGATCGGCGGCGCGTGTTCAGAGATGATATTCGGAGCGGCATCAATGATAGAAATGGAAGTCAGATCCGACGAAATCGCCGACATGGTTTTCCCTCACCCAACAGTTTCGGAGGTTGTGCGCGATGCGGTGTTGAGGGCCAACTGAGGAATATTCCAACGCAAAATATTAACACGGAGAAATTACCATGCCAAAGACCTTGATAGTTGATCCCGGAGCAGAACGCAAACCCGGAAAGATTAAGACCAGCGACATACCCCTTAATCAATACAATACATCCCTGGAAACCGAGCGGAAACAGTATGGTGACGAGGCCCTGGCAGGAATCTATGAGGACATGTGCCTCATACGCGAATTCGAAAGTATGCTCCAGGCGATCAAGACCGAGGGCTCGTATCAGGGTATAGAATATGATCACAAGGGGCCTGCTCACCTGTCCATCGGCCAGGAGGCGTCGGCCGTCGGACAGGCATTCAGCCTGTCGCCCGAAGACCATATTTTCGGATCGCATCGATCCCATGGAGAGATCCTGGCCAAGGGTTTATCCGCAATCCGGAAGCTTAAAGACGATGAACTCCTGTCGATAATGAAGGAATACATGGAAGGAGCCTGTCTATCCATTGTTGAAAAGGATCATAAAGGAGATGTACGCGGCCTGGCTGTGGACTTTCTCGCATATGGAGCTCTTGCCGAAATTTTTGGAAGGGAGACCGGGTTCAACCGCGGACTGGGCGGTTCCATGCACGCATTCTTTACCCCATTCGGAATTTATCCAAACAATGCCATCGTGGGAGGATCATCAGATATAGCGGCGGGCGCCGCCCTGTTCAAGAAGGTCAATCGACGCCGGGGTATGGTTGTAGCCAACATAGGCGACGCATCCATGGGATGCGGACCTACATGGGAAGCGCTTAACTTCGCCGCTCAGGCTCAGTTCTTCCAACTATGGGACGAGGCATACCGCGGAGGACTGCCCATCATCTTCAACTTCATGAACAACTTCTACGGCATGGGAGGTCAGACCTCCGGAGAGACCATGGCTTACGAGGCTGTAGCCCGTGTCGGCGCCGGTCTCAACAGCGATGCCATGCATGCCGAAAGGGTTGACGGGTATAACCCAATGGCTGTCAATGACGCTGTAAGACGTAAACGGGTTATAATCGAAAAAGGCATGGGCCCGGTCCTTATGGAAACCATAACCTATCGCTATTCCGGACACTCTCCGTCAGACGCATCATCCTACCGTGTAAAGGAAGAGGTGGATAAGTGGCAGGAAGCTGATTCCATCCGCTGGTTCGGTGAAGAACTCCGGAATGCCGGGATTCTGGATGACAACTCCATAAACGAAATTCATGACCGGGTACGCGAAACAGTTATAAAGGCCTGCCGTCTCGCCTCAGACCTCCGTGTTTCACCAAGAATAAGCTCCGAACGCATCGGGGATTTCATGTTCAGCAACAGGAAACGTGAAAAGTATGACGAACGGGAGCCGGAAGTCTTGATGTCGTACGATGAAAATCCCCGGATCAAGGCTATAAGCCGAAAGATAAGGTCCGCGTACCAGGACGGTAAACCGGTGTCAAAGAACAAAATGCTGCAATTCCGAGACGCACTGTTTGAAGCTATTCTTCACCGATTCCATGTGGATCCCACCCTTGTGGCATATGGGGAGGAAAACCGCGATTGGGGCGGCGCATTCGCGGTGTACCGCGGGTTGACGGAAGTGCTGCCTTATCACCGCCTTTTCAATTCCCCCATTTCCGAAGGCGCAATCGTCGGCACTGGTGTAGGCTACGGACTGGAAGGCGGTAGAGCGCTCATTGAGTTGATGTACTGTGACTTCATGGGCCGCGCAGGCGATGAAATATTCAATCAGCTGGCCAAGTGGCAGAGCATGTCGGCAGGGGTATTGGAAATGCCCGTTGTACTGCGTGTATCCGTGGGTTCCAAGTATGGGGCCCAGCATTCGCAGGATTGGTCGGCTCTTTGTCATCATATTCCAGGGCTAAAAGTGGTATTTCCCGCCACACCGTACGACGCAAAAGGCATGATGAACACCGCCTTGATTGGAAGCGACCCGGTGGTATTTTTCGAAAGCCAGCGCCTCTACGACATTGGAGAACAATTCGAGCCTGAAGTTCCTGAGGGATATTATGAGGTCCCGTTCGGGATGCCGGCGCAGCGCAGAACAGGAAAA
>SLRP01000020.1 GCA_007130845.1 Kiritimatiellia bacterium
AGATTCGCACCATTTCCGGTATCAATTCCGGCGGATCCTGAAGATCTGCGTCAATGATTACAACAGCATCGGACTCCGCCCGGTCCAGCCCCGCGGACATCGCAGCTTCCTTGCCAAAGTTTCGCGACAGATTGAGGAATCCGACGCGTTCATCCTTTTTCGCGAGGGATCTAATTACATTAAGGGAATCATCCGTGCTCCCGTCATTCACAAACAGGATCGTCGCTTCGAGATCAAGCGAATCAACCACCCCGGCGAGGCGACGGTGAAACTCCTCTAGCACCTCCCCTTCGTTATAAATTGGGACTACCACAGTTAACGTTTCCATACCCTCCTCGACGACGCCTGGATCAGCGCTGTGCCCCATGTGCGTTTCTGAATGTTCATCGCCCATACTCAACCGCAGTCCCGTGCCCAATTTGGCGCCACTCTTGCGCGTAGGCGGAGAAGCAAAGAAAATACGCGAGTATCAAAACTCCATACAGCTTGGTGTATTTCAGAAGAACCATAAGGCCGTGGTTAGTAAGCCCTGCGTTGGTCATGAAATCAGGGAAAGCTACCAGCCCAAACGAGACCAAAAGCCAAAGAAATGAGCCAAAGCTACAATCCGGATCTACTACGGAACGATACATCAAAATCGCGTAAATCGGGATGAACATGATAAAGACGTGATTCCAAAGCAACGGCGATATCAGCATAACGCCTATTAGCCCCAACGCCACCGTTTGCAGAAACCCGAATGATCCGTATATTCGGCGCCAAAGCAGTGTGTAGATACCCAACGCAACCACCAGTACAGCAACCCGCACGACTTCCCATATCGCTGTCTGAGTCCAACCCCATCCCATCTGGTCACTCAAAAGGAAGAGGAGGGCGGTAGGTGCGTAATTCGGAATTTCATACAAAAGCGCCACAGCACCCCCAGCCATGCCCGTTTCCCGGTCCACCAATGGATTGCTGGAGTGAAATCCGAGGAACTGTGCCCAGTCATAAACCCCGAACAGCGCCATCGATGCAGCGACGATCAGAACCATGAAAAAGACCATGACGGCAGCTTCGCGAAAATGGCCCTTTATGATCAGCGCAACAAGATAGATAATCGGGTACACTTTCAGAATCGCACCAAAGGCGGCAAAAAACGTTGCGGTGTATGTGCGGCCTAGGGCATGAAGATAGGCCGCGAAAAAGAGAAGCAGCGCAACCACGGCGCTGGCCTGTCCATAATGAAAGCTCCTTTCGATCGCTGAAAACGAAACAATGAGCAGAGCAGACACCATGAACGCGCCGACCTTTGACGCACCCACCGCCTTCCGCAAGATCAGCCCGGAGAGAACAAACAGAAGGAATATCGAAAGATGCTCAATGACCAGCCACCAAAGCCGTGCCTGCGTATAGTCGGTTGGCATGAAAACACTCAAGACGTCCGCGAACAGCGGCGAATAAAGGTACTCCCGCACTCCTGCTGTAACCGACTCCGAAGCCTCAAGGGAAAAGAAACGCTCCTGCTCATATATACCCTCACCCAGTTCCGCCCTGATAATGTAAGCTGAGAAATACGCAGAGAAGTCGCTCGTTTCCGGGTGGATAATGATTGAGCGCGCCTGAATGAAGAGACTGGTGGAGAAAAACAGAAAGACGGCAGCAAAAATAAGAAGGAGTGACCGACCATCAACCCCCTGCTTGAACCATTCCTTAATCATGCGTCATATCCGTATCCAATCGTGAGCTTACCCTACGCCTGAAAAGTCCAGACTTTATTAAGCGTAAACGTCATCACGAACACGGTAAGCGTGGCGGTTACCTGAGCGATAAAATAGTATACGCCTAGTAACTCAATCATATAGAATATTATGGCAAAATTGATAAGAAAGCCGAAACAGGCTACCGCGAGAAATCGGCCGAGCGTATCCGACCTTTTTCTGGCGGTCCTGGGGAAGACGAAGAGCCTGTTGAGTTCGTGATTGACCAAGGCGCCGACGACAAAACCGAAACTGGAGGAAAGAACGGCGTTTACAGTAAAAATCTCTACCAGCAGAAGAAGAACCAAATAATGGCAAACGGTACCTCCGGCGCCAACCAGTCCATACATCAAGAACTGGCGCATAGATTACACCCTGCAATAGAGCGCGGTTGTGTCGTCGATGATGCCGAGCCCCGGAATACACAATGGTGAATCAACCAAAACCCCGGCCGCATCCGTGTAGGCAGCATAGACACCCTTTGTGCCACTGGTCAACGCCAGATCAATGGCCAGGAGCCGGTACAAGGAGACAATATCCCGCGACGACGGCCGATAATCCTGACCCATCCCAGACCTTCCCCTCGGAAAACTCGCTCGGCACCGCCCTTGTTCGGTCCATTCCGGCCCTCGGGTCACTCGATAGCCTGGCTTATCCTGCGGGTCGCAGCATCGGGTGCTTAACGAGGGAAGCGTCAGCCGGACAACCCGGGCGGTGCCTGCATTGGGGGTAATAAGCTTAGCGGTTCGGGGCCATTTTTTGATTTGGGCAGCCAAGGGTCTTGTTGGTCAGCAGCGCGTCTGCGATGCAGGCAATGCCGTTCGTTGCGCCTCCACAGGGCGGGCAAGTCTGAACTTCGATGCGCAACACATGCTTAAGGC
>SLRP01000201.1 GCA_007130845.1 Kiritimatiellia bacterium
CGCCTTACTTGCGCTGTCAAAAAATGGATATTATCGGTCAAGTATATCCATGCGGGATTTGCGGGACATGGCCGGGTATTCGGGTTTTTGGAGGATGTGCAGAAAGTACTGGGGCGTGGGCACTGCTGAACTGGCGCGATCCCTTAATAAGCGAGCATTCGTGAGGCAACTGCAAAGACTTGTTCCGGAAGTTGCAGAAAGTGATATTGTGCGGCACGGTGCAGGTGTGCGCGCGCAGGCTGTCACACCGGATGGCCGGCTTGTAGATGACTTCCGCATTGTCAGTGGCGAGAGAATGATTCATGTATTGAACGCGCCGTCCCCGGCAGCCACCGCCTCGCTTGGGATAGGCGAGGAAATAGCGAACATGGCATCCAGACATTTCAGTATTGGAAAATAATGGGTGAGGAACAGATAAATACTACTGAAGAGCATACTGATTTCCGGAACCACTTTTATCCTGGTATTACCGAGAGCGAATGGGATGATTGGCGCTGGCAACTTCGCAACCGCATTAGGGATCAGGATGGTCTGGAACGAATTTTTGTCCTTACAGAAGATGAACAATCCGCTTTACGGCGTCACAGGGGATCGCTTCCTTTGGGCATAACGCCCTATTATGCGGGTCTTATGGATAGAGATGATCCGCTGGATCCCTTGAGAAAGACAATGATCCCGGTGTCGAACGAGTTCAATCCGGCGCCGGGTGAAAGAAGCGACCCGCTAGGAGAAGAGGATCACAGCCCTGTTCCGGGGCTCATTCATACTTATCCGGACAAGGTGTTGTTCCTGGTAACGGATTTCTGCGCGACCTATTGCAGGTATTGCACAAGGTCGCGCATGGTTGGAGCAGGGGAGTTCATTCCGGACCGTCAATTATGGGAAAAGGCCGTTGAATATATTGAAAACCATTCGGAAGTAAGGGACGTCCTGCTGTCCGGAGGCGACCCTCTTATTCTTTCTGATGAAAGGCTGGAATGGCTGTTGAGCCGTTTATCCCGCATTCCGCACGTAGAGTTGCTCAGGATCGGCACAAAAATTCCAGCCGTATTGCCCCAGAGAATAACGGAGGAATTCGCGGAGATGATAAGACGGTTTCATCCGCTGTACCTAAGCGTTCATTTCACACATCCTGCCGAACTTACTCCGGCTTGCAGGCGCGCATGCGAGCGGTTGGCGGACTGTGGGATACCCCTGGGTAGTCAGACCGTGCTATTGGCAGGAGTAAATGATGATTTGAAGACCATGCGCGAATTGATGCATGGTTTATTGAAATCAAGGGTGAAACCATATTATATGCATCAATGCGATGCTGTTACGGGCTCGTCTCATTTTCGCACGCCAGTCGAAAAGGGTCTCTCAATCATTCGCGGGTTGCATGGACATACCACGGGATATGCCGTTCCGACATATATGCTGGATGCACCCGGAGGAGGGGGAAAAGTGCCTTTGACACCCTCGTATGTGGAGGGCCGGGACGGCGATGAACTGGTTGTAAGAAATTATAACGGAATGGAATATCGTTATTATGATGCGTTTGACAGGCAATAAATCCCGTGATATATACACCCGTTCGTTGAGCTGGTAAGTAAATGCGGTCAAGGGGCCAGTTAGCCTGTATTTTCGCAATGGAGAACATGATGCCTAATAAAAAGAGCCAAAAAGGGAAATCGTCCGCCAGGAAAAAAACGGCCAAATCTGTCAAGAAAAAGAAAGCCAGCGGCGTGAAGAAAACAGTATCCCGGAAGAAAACTTCCGTGAAAGCCAAGTCATCCGGAAAAACAGCCGGGAAAAAGTCAACTTCGACAAAAAAGAAGGCGGCTGGGAAGAAGAAGCCCGTAAAAAAGGTGTCTTCGAAGAAAAAGTCAGGCGGCGTTAAGAAGAAAGCTGCAGGTCGACGGAAAGCAACTGTGTCGAAGGCATCTACTGTGCGGAAAAAGACTGTATCTAGGAAAAAAACGGCTAAGAAGGCCGCCCCGGCAAGAGTAAAAGCATCTCCGAAATCAAGGAAATCAACTGCAGCTTCCAATTCCAAGCCCAAACGGACCGCTAAAAGGGCTAAAAAGCCTTTTTCGAAGAAGGAACTCAAAGAATTCAGAATGCTGTTGTTGAATATCCGTGATAAGGTTGTAGACGATATTTCCTTTTTAAAGGGTGATAATCTGAATCATTCAGCTCGAGATTCCACCGGTGATCTGTCCGGATACAGCATTCATATGGCGGATCAGGGCACGGATAATTTTGACCGTGAATTCGCCCTTAACATGGTCAGCTCTGAGCACGACATTCTTTACGAGATAGACGAGGCGTTGCGCAGGATTGACAATGGCACATTCGGGATCTGTGAGCATACCGGTGAGCCGATAGAAAAGGAGCGGCTAAAGGTTATACCCCATACTCGTTATTCCGTAACTGCCCAGCAAGAGATGGAAAAAGGGCGCGCAAGATACCGGCCATTCGGACCTACGCTGAGTTCTGGCGGATTGAATTGAGGCTGTCCTGATCGGAAATCATGCTTTCGTTGATTGTGGCTATTCTTATTACTGTCCTTGATCAGGTCACAAAAACCCTGGTGAGATATTCCTTTGTACTCGGCGAATCGCGGCCGGTCATCAATGGTTTTTTCGATTTGACCTATTTACGGAATACCGGCGCTGCATGGGGTATCCTCGGCGGGCATAATACTCTTCTGTTGTTCCTTTCGATTATTATGCTGGTATTGATTACACTCTTCAGAAAATCCTTTTTAAGCGACACATGGGAACATAGCCTCGCCCTTGGCCTCCTGGTAGGCGGAATTGCGGGCAACCTAATTGACCGGGTAAGACTTGGCTATGTGGTTGATTTCTTTAATTTTCATATAGCCGGATATCATTGGCCCGTATTCAATGTGGCGGATGCCGCGATATGTGTGGGTGTCGGCATTTATATTATTTCAGCCGTGTGGCTGTCAGGCCATCCTCTGCATGAACAAAAAACCGAATCCAGCAAGCCTTCCTCATCGGGAGATGAACCAGACAATCATGCCTGACACACGGTTTTCCGGTCCGCGTGGCGATATCACGGGGCAGGGCCCCTGCCATGCCTTTTTTCTGGTAGGACCAACGGGATCGGGCAAGACCGCGGTTGCGCAGTGCATTGCGGAGTCAGAGGGTCATGACATCCTTTCTGCAGATTCAATGCTGGTATACAGAGGTATGGATATTGGAACCGCAAAACCGACTCCGGCAGATCGAAGAAAGGTTCGTTATTGGGGGGTTGACATAGTCGCCCCCGATCAATCGTTCAGTGTCGGCGCCTATCATTCTCATGCAATGCAGGCACTTGAGGAAACCGTTGGCGCCGGAAGAAGGATGATTGTATCAGGAGGAACGGGATTGTATATCAAGAGTCTCACCCATGGTTTTGACCGGCTTCCGCCTGCCGACCCTGAAGTTCGCAGAAAACTGGAACAGATATTTTACGAAAAAGGCATTGAGGGGCTTAGAGGATATCTCATGGAGCTTGACAAATCCCGGTATGAAAGGCTGAAAGAAAAGGACAACCCGCGACGTCTCATTAGAGCCATTGAGCTCACGCTAAGCGGTGAATCCGAACCCGATTCATGGCAACGCGGAACCGATGTGCCGATTGTTGGTTTGAAAATGGATATGGAGGCATTATATAATATTATAAGGGCGCGGGCGGAATATATGTTTATGAATGGATTATTGGACGAAGTCGAAACCTTGAAAGACAATTATTCACAACTTTCAGAAACTGCACGTGAAGCCATAGGATACAGAGAGGCAATGGACGTCCTGAAGGGTAGACTTGCCGTAGATGACGCCATAGAGCAAACCTCAATGCGAACCCGCCGATTGGCAAAGAGGCAGATGACATGGTTCAGACACCATGCCAAAGTCAACTGGATTAATATTTCCGCCGGGGATTCTCCGGCCGTAATAGCCCAGTATGTAAAGGAGATGTGGGCCGAATATGGACCGACAGCCATTGCGAACTGATTTCGATGCCGAAACCGTTTTGCTCGTCGGCGTACAGAACGGAAGGGCAAGTAAATGGGATGTTAATGATTCACTGGATGAATTAAGCCAGCTTTCCAGAACAGCCGGCGCGGATGTAATAGGCAGGTTTGTATGCAGACAGGACAAACCGGTTCCAAGTCACTATATAGGTAAAGGCAAGGCCCGCGAGATATCCGAATGGATAGAAATGAACCGTCCCAGTTTCGTGGTTTTTGACGAGGATCTTTCTCCCGCCCAGGGTCGAAATCTGGAAGAGGATATCGGGGTCAGAGTCATAGACAGAACCCAGATGATACTGGATATATTCGCTCAGCATGCGCACACAAAGGAGGGACGCCTCCAGATAGAGCTTGCGCAACTTGAATATCTACTTCCGCGTCTCCGGCGTATGTGGACACACCTTGAACGACAGAAGGGCGGTATCGGGCTGCGGGGCCCCGGAGAAATGCAATTGGAAACGGATCGCCGCCGAATCGAGTCTCGAATCTCACGAATGAAGAAGGAGCTCGAGCAGGTTCGGCGGCACCGCAAGGAATTGAGGCGCGGCCGCAGACGGCACGGTTGGGCACTTACATCGCTTGTGGGTTATACAAATGCCGGAAAATCCACTCTGCTCAATTCATTGACGGGATCGGCAGTTACGTCCTACAACCAGCTCTTTTCAACATTGGATCCAACCACGCGTCAAATAGAGCTGCCGAACCAGCAATCAGTCCTTCTAACCGACACGGTTGGATTCATAAGAAAACTACCCCATCATCTTGTTGAATCCTTCAAGGCTACACTGGAAGAGATTGTTGAGTCCGATGTGCTGATCCACGTAATTGACGCCTCACATCCCAATGTGGATCGACAGATAGAGGCGGTAAACTCGGTATTGGAGGATATAGGGGTGGTGGACACCCCGATTCTGGCCCTGCTTAACAAGATCGACACCGATGAAGGTGCGGGTCAGTGCTCACGTTTGATGTCATCCATCGACAGGGCAGTGGCAGTGTCCGCAAGAACAGGGGAGGGGCTGGACGAATTTTTACATGAATTATCCGATTTTCTAAGGGACCGGAATGTCAGAATTGAAGTCAGGCTCCCACTTTCCAAAGGGAAAATGATTGCCGCATTGCATCGCGAAGGAGATGTTCGGGAGGAGAAATACAGGAGTGATCATGTATTCATGGTTGCCTATGTTCCCGAAAGAATGAAATCCCAGTTCGATGACTATAAGGCCGCAATGGATAATGGCTGACCTTTTATTTCTTCCAATCGCACGGCGTATTGTCATATGCTCGCACATAGTCTGAAAAATACGCCATTGTGAAAACCGACACAGAAGTAAAGCCCTTATACCGTATTGAGCCGCGCCTTTCACGGGTATGCGATATCCCGTCGAGGAACAGACCTCGAGAGCAGCTGGAGCGTGTAGGACCGTCAAATGTCTCCGATGAGGTTCTTATCGCCATTCTACTCAGGGCCGGGGTAAAAGGGATGAATGTAGTGGATCTTGCTCAATATCTACTGATGCAATATCAATCACTTACCGCAATCTCCAAGGCCTCCATGGACGAGCTGGCCGCCATCCGGGGAATGGGACGCGTGAAGGCACAGATACTCAAGGCAGCGCTGGAGCTGGCACGCCGCCTCTCGGAGGAAACCACACCGGATCAGCCGCGTGTTTCTACACCGTCGGAGGCTGCCCGCATATTGCGGGAAAGGGCCCGGTCCATGGAAGAAGAGGTGTTCTGGGTTCTCCTTCTAGATACCAGGAATCGCCTGAAAAGAACGCCGGTTGAGGTGACCCGCGGATTGATAAACGCAAGCCTGGTGCATCCCAGGGAAGTTTTCAAGGAGGCGATCCGAAACACCTGTTCAGCCGTCATTCTTGCTCATAATCATCCAAGCGGGGATCCTTCACCTTCACCGGAGGATCTGCAAATAACCCGGCAACTGATTGCCGCCGGGAAAATCATTGAAATTGACGTTCTGGATCATGTTATTCTAGGACGACAGAGGGAATTGAACGGAACGGACTTTATAAGCCTGAGAGAAAGCGGTTTGGTTGCTTTCTCCTGAACTCCTGAGTCACACCATGTCCATACATCCTACGGCCATAATTGACAAGCAAGCGCAGATTGGCGAAGGCGTACGGATCGGGCCATATTCAATTATCGAGGGCGACACTGCAATCGGTGAAGGGTGCGAAATCGGTCCACATGTCATTGTGCATTCTTACACGAGTCTGGGTGAACGCTGTAGGGTCCACTCCGGTGCCGTGCTGGGTGACCTGCCTCAGGATATTGGCTTCAAGGGGGCTGAAAGCTATGTTCGCATCGGATCCGACTGCGTTATCCGCGAAGGGGTGACCATTCACAGAGGGACAGCGCCCGGGACCTCAACCGAGGTCGGAGATGGTTGTTTTCTAATGGCGTTCAGTCATCTTGGGCATAATGTCCGCATGGGCCGGAATGTTATCATGGCAAATGGAGCCTTGTGCGGGGGGTATGTTGAAGTCGGAGACCAGGTTTTCATAAGCGGCAACGTGGTGGTGCATCAGTTCTGCAGGATAGGAAGGCTTGCCATGTTGTCCGGAAACTCCGGGATATCCAAGGACCTTCCTCCATACTGTGTAACCGTTGGTTGCAGCCGGAATACCGTGGGAAGCCTCAATGTCGTGGGAATGCGTCGTGGCGGGTTGCCCCCTGATGCTCGCAAGATCGTAAAATCGGCGTTCCAGATTTTGTATCGCTCAGGTCTGAATGCGGATCAGGCCATTGCCGTCATCAAGGAAAAACTGCCGAACGAACCGGCCAGCGAATTTGTTGAATTCATTGAGGGCTCAAAAAGGGGGATATGCGGCGGACATGTTCGGGAGGGCGAGCAGGACAGCGGATAATACGGCATGTCAACAACATCAATATCATGTATTCCCGCCTGATACACGGGAATACAAAGTGAGATAAGAATGTTTTAGGCCTTGCGTGACCGCCGCTCCTGGAATACTGTTTCAGTAATAATTAAAAGTCGTAAAACATCTTCAGGGCAAGGTGACCCCGATTGGATTGATAATGGGGAATTCCTGACCGGCGGTGATAGCCCGCGACTCTCCGGAAACGGAGACTGATGTGGTCGCGGCTCCGAACAGGGGCCGTCATCCACAGCCGACAGTAAAGTCTGGATGGAAGAAGATGTGCGGAGAGATTTGTCCTGAAGATGCTCCGTCTTCAGGATTTTTTCATGCAGAAAATGGCAAAACATAGCACAAGCAGTGTTGAAAGGCTGTTTGATCCCGTACCTGATGTGATTGAAGAATTCAAATGCGGGGAGATGGTTATTGTCACCGATGATGCCCGACGTGAAAACGAAGGGGATCTTATATGCGCGGCGGAGAAGATAACTCCGGAGATTATCAACTTCATGGTCAGATTCGGCAGGGGATTGGTTTGTATTGCAATGGCCAAACCACTTATCAAGCGTTTTGGACTGTCGCGAATGCCGCGCGAAGGGGAATCGTCCGAGTACAACACGGCTTTTCTGGAATCCGTTGATGCCAGGGACGGAATTACCACCGGTATAAGTGCGCATGACAGGGCTCACACAATCAATGTTCTAATGGATGAAAAAAGCACCGAGAAGGACATCATAAGGCCGGGACATATTTTTCCGCTCGAGGCGCACGAGGGCGGATTGCTAGAGCGGCCAGGACATACTGAAGCAGCCGTGGAGCTTGCGCGTCTTGCCGGCCTTAAGTCAGCCGGGGTTATATGTGAAATTATACGCGATGACGGACGAATGGCCCGATTGCCGGATTTGATGGAGTTTTCCAGGCATCACGGGTTGATGATAACCTCTGTGGCGGATTTGATCACATATTGCAGAAATCCCGACCTCCCAACGGGCAAGAAAGGAACTGAATCAGCAAATCAAGTCGGGCCGTGAAGACACTTAAATGCGCGGTAGAGGCACAATTCCGGCCGTTATATTTGTTTAGATGTGATTTATATGATCAGAAAGTCCATACCAACTGAAATCAGGCCTGCGAGCATAGGGCATCCAGCCGTTCGGCAAATCACTGGAAATCATGATGCCGGAAGGATGGCCTTCGGAATTGCAGCAAGCCGGTTTAATGACAGAATTACGCACAGACTGTTGCAGACTACAGTAGACAGCCTGACATATTACGGCGCTGTTGCCCGTAATATCACTGTTGTATGGGTTCCGGGCTCATTTGAAATCGGCAGTGTTCTTGAAGAGCTTGCCAATTCAAAACAATTCAATTCACTTATTGCGCTTGGCGCTGTAATCCAGGGTGAGACACCACACGCTGACTTGATAAGTTCGGAAGTAACCCGCTCGATTTCAGATATTTCGAAGAGGCATGGAGTCCCGGTTATCGATGGAGTCATAATAACGCACACAATGGAGCAGGCGGAGGCCCGCTCCATTTCAGGCTCGGAAGGCCGTGGCTGGTACGTAGCCCGTGCCGCTATTGAAATGGCCCGGGTCTTTGAGCGTCTTAAGGCGTAAAACCCATGGGTACACGACGTCAAGCACGTGAGTGGGCATTGCAATTCCTTTTTCAACGGGATTTCAACTCCGGAGAAATCGACGCGGCTCTTGCCGACTTCTGGCACGACAAGCAGGCCGATGACGGTGTGCGGCGGTTTACGGAAGAGTTGATACGGGGAGTGGAATCGAATCTGCGCGAAATAGATGCATTTATACAGAAATATACTGATCACTGGGACGTTAAGAGAATGGGCGCAGTAGATCGCAATGTGATACGTACCGCGTTATATGAAATGCTCAAGAGAGATGACGTGCCTCCTATAGTATCGATAAACGAGGCCGTCGATATTGCAAAGTCATACAGTTCCAACGAATCCGGAAAATTTGTCAACGGAATATTGGACAGGGCTCTTCGTGACATTCGCAGGCCGCACCGCCATTCATCCGTGGGGGAAAGGGGTTAGATAATGGCATCATGGTGGCAAGCTTTAACCCGCACACGCCAATCTCTAAGCGATAAGCTCTCCAAAGTCTTTACGGGATCGCGTCAGCTTGATCCCGCAGAACTTGAGGAGCTGGAGGAAAGCCTTCTTGCGGCTGACATCCCCGCGGCCATTGCAGCAGACCTGATCGAATGCCTCACTGATTCACGACGCGATTCAAAAAGCTCAACTGAGGAGCAATTGAAAGCGTTATTGCTTGATGAACTTGGAGATACCGAGCCATTATCATTTGACAATGTCCGTCCGCCTGTCGTCTTTCTTGTGACAGGAGTAAATGGATCTGGAAAAACCACCACCTGCGCAAAGCTCGCGTACATGGTGATGAAGCAGGGTAAGAAACCGTTGATGGTTGCCGCAGATACCTTTCGTGCCGCGGGTACGGATCAGTTGAATATCTGGGCCGGCCGGGTTGGATGCGACATTGTTTCCGGCAAACCGGGCTCTGATGCCGCGGCCGTCGCCCATGACGGATTGAACGCCGCCCTGTCTAGAAATGCCGATGTAGTGATTGTCGACACGGCCGGTCGCATGCATACGAAGCAGCCGCTTATGAATGAACTGACTAAAATGAGCCGGGTAATGGGCAAATGCATACCAGGCGCGCCTCACGAAAACTGGATAGTACTAGACGCGGCGCTGGGCAGAAACGCAATATCTCAAGCCGGCCAGTTCCACGAAAACGTGCCATTAACAGGTGCGGTGATATCAAAACTGGACGGAACGGCAAAGGCCGGCTTCATTTTTTCAATTTACAGGGAATTGCAGATTCCAGTCAGGTTCGCAGGCATAGGTGAAGGCATGGAGGACATGGCTCCCTTTGAGCCTGAATCCTTTGTGAATGCCATGCTTGGATTGGACTCGTTTTCAGAAAGCAGGATATAGGGACAAGGGCGATTCGCAAAATGAATCATGAGCAATGGATGCAGCATGCGATCGAGCTCGCACGGCTCGGAGAGGGGCTTACACGGCCTAACCCACCTGTTGGTGCTGTGATCGTCAAAAACGATCGCCAGACAGGTGAGGGATACCACAGACAGGCGGGGGGTGATCATGCGGAAATAATAGCCATGCGAAACGCAGGCTCACAAGCTCAGAAGGCGACCATATATGTCACGCTTGAGCCATGCTCCACCACGGGCATGACACCTCCATGCACCAAGGCCATTATTGAGTCAGGGATCAAACGGGTGGTTGTTGCAATAAAGGATCCGAATCCGAAACATGAAGGGCGTGGACTTGAGTTGCTGAGAAGTCACGGGGTGGAAGTCATTGAAGGCGTATGCAAGGAAGATGCCGAAAATATAATTCAGCCGTTCGCCAAGCACATGATAAAGGGGCTCCCATTTGTTACTTTGAAACTTGCCATGACTGCAGACGGCTATATTGC
>SLRP01000175.1 GCA_007130845.1 Kiritimatiellia bacterium
AAGGAGGGGAAAACTGAGCCAGAAGGTTCTGCGGAAGAATAATAACGCGGGGTAGTCCTTCATGAGTGAGTTTGAAAGAGAGCCGGTTCCGGAACACAAGACAAAGGGTTTCAGGTCGTTCGTCGGCATGTATACCGGTGAAGCATGTGCCGGCACGGAACTTTTGATAGGTCCTCTGTTCGTCGCGGCCGGTGTAAGTGCGTTCGACGTGATATTCGGTCTACTGCTGGGAAACGCACTCGCCGTACTGAGCTGGTGGTTACTTTGCGCGCAGATAGCAGTCCGGATGCGCCTCACCCTGTACTATCAACTCGAGAAAATCTGCGGCAGAAATCTGGTAACGCTGTACAACCTTGCTAATGGGCTGATGTTCTGCATCCTCGCCGGCGCGATGATTACAGTGGCGGCGACCGCCATGGGGGTATGGTTTGACTTCACCATGCCGGGATTGAACGACGTCATGCCAAACAGTCTGGGATGGGTTCTTGCTGTACTGGCAGTGGGAGCAATTATCTCCGTAGTGGCGGCATACGGATATGACATGGTTGTCCGTGTTGCGAACATAGCGGCGCCATGGCTGGTATTGCTGTTTCTGTCATTCGGCGTGATAGGCCTCAGGAAATTCATCATCGCCTCCGGAACGGAGATCAATTCATTTGAGGATTTCTGGAACCTGGCGGAAACCGCGATCTGGACCGGCGGTGATCCCCTGCCGGGCCAGGTTAAATTCACATTCTGGCATGTCACATTCTTTGCATGGTTCGCCAACACAGCCATGCATGCCGGTATGTCCGACCTATCCGTCTTCCGTTTTGCCAAGCGTTCCATTCAGGGACTGGCCACTGCGTCCGGAATGTATATCGGCCATTTTATGGCCTGGCTGTCGGCCTCTATTCTTTTTGCCTACCAACTGCATCTGGACCCCATGCACACCGATGTTCTGCCGGGTCCTATGGCATATCGCGCGGCTGGTGTCGCAGGTTTGATTTGTGTCATAGTGGCAAGCTGGACGACTGCCAATCCCACCATATACAGGGCCGGGCTGGCCTTTCAGGCGATTATGCCCAAACGGTCACGGGTAACGGTGACACTTTTCACGGGACTTCTGGCAACCATAGCCGGGATGTTTCCTGCGGTTGCCATGCAATTACTGGCATTTGTGGCCTTGTACGGGCTGTTGTTGATGCCGATGGGCGCCGTGATATTCACCGATTTCTGGATATTTCCCAAGCTGGGCCTGAAGCAGTATTACGCAGAACACCGAAGCCTCAAGATTAACTGGGCCGCCGGAGCTTCATGGATAGTAACTCTGATCATATGCATAATACTTGTCAGATCGGGTCATCCGGCCTTTCAGATTTATTTTGTCGCTTTACCGGGATGGTTCATCGCAACGGGGCTCTACATTGTTTTGAGCAAAGTCATGCAAAGGGGGGACCTGCAGTGAAACAGATAAGCATGCTCCTATCAGGTCTCGCCCTGGCCGTGCTTCTCGGCACGCCTATCCTGTATTTTCTAGGCATGATGGAACTTGATACCATGAAAAACTGGATGCTTATTGCCACCATTGCATGGTTCGCTACTGCTATTCTATGGATGGGACGTCCGGAGGATAAGATTTGAAGACCGGAACATTCGATGACTTCAATACGAGTTGTCCGCCGTAAGAATGCGCCTCTGGATACTGCACCCCTTGTTCCATATCATTCCGAAAATAGTTGAGAGCCGGGAAAATATCGACACGGCGGTATGACGGTATCCGCCGGCGGCATGAGCACCGCAATCATATTGCCCATACGGTTTTCTATCCCCCGGGTATATCCTTCCCCTCCTGAGTTCCTGCCCTCGGAATCTAGTCATAACTTGTAGATTTGAAGCATAGCGATTGTGTTATTGGGTGCCTCATGGAGATAATTGGAACCTGTTCGTCTACAGGGATGATCGGATGTTGCTACTGCGGGGATATCGGAAGGCGGGGGAAGCGGTCGGTAAGGGTATACGCTTAAGTGTAATCGGTTAAGTGTGTAAAGCGAGGAATGGGATTATGACGATACCTTTCGGGCTTGAAAAGCTAGTGATCTGATTACGTATCTACCCCCAATAATAGACGCTTCAACATTAAGGTTCTTCCGAGAGTTCCGGGGAAGTTTCCATTGATTACTGTTCCGATGAATGAAGAGATAGGAGTGTAGGAGTAGGTGTACGAGTAAGGGAAGACATGCTAGTTTTCCTCCAGACTGCGTTCCCACGCTGTTAGCATGCACTCAACATCTACCAGCTGATTCTTTCCCGCGACTACAACCGGTTTACTCTTCGCCTGCCGCAAGGCGTGAACGTCAAGGGTGGCCACCGCCTGATACACTCTCAGATTTTCGTGGTCGAATGCCGAACTCATCATGAAATCCCGTACTCTTACACCTACTCGTACACCCTAATCTCTTCCGGCACCGACAAGGATCACAAATACCCATCAGAAATCACCCGGAAATTCCGAAAGCACCAAAATTAATAATCCATCATTGAAATCCTTCGGGATTTTAACCATCCGGTATATTCTTCCCCTGGGGATCCCTTTCCGGGGATCCGGTATC
>SLRP01000247.1 GCA_007130845.1 Kiritimatiellia bacterium
GATACCGGCGGGCGCTTTCAGGTGGACGAAGAGCTGGTGAAGGAGCTGGAGGACTTGAGGCAGACGGTGCAGCCCGATAATGTCGTATTGGTTCTGGACTCCGCAATAGGCCAGGAATCCGTTCATGTGGCCGAGGAATTCCATGAAGGCGTGGGGCTAACCGGCATCATTCTAACCAAGCTTGACGGAGACGCCCGGGGCGGCGCTGCGTTGTCGGTACAGGCTGTTACCGGCTGTCCCATTCTGTTGACGGGCATGGGGGAGCGCCCTGAGGATCTGGAGCCGTTTTATCCGGATCGCATGGCTTCTAGAATTCTGGGGATGGGAGATGTGGTGACGCTTGTGGAGAAGGCTCAATCCTCGGTTGACGAGGATCAGATGGCGAGGATGGAGGAGAAATTCCGCAAAAATACGTTCAATCTGGAAGATTTTCTGGAGCAGATGCAGCAGATGGATAAGTTGGGATCCATGGAACATCTACTGGAAATGATGCCGGGCGGAGCCGGTATAAGCTCCGATGCGCGGCAAAAGATGGTATTGGACTCATCCAGAGAGTCCAAACGTGCAGTAGCCATTATCCGGAGTATGACTCCCGAGGAAAGGCGGCGCCCCGACATTATTTCCAGAAACCGGCGATTGCGCATTGCGAGGGGAAGTGGTACAAATATAAGAGATGTAAATGAATTGCTGAAGCGCTTCAGCCAAGTCAAGAAAATGACACGACAGATGAAAAAGGCGCAAAAAAGGTTGCGTAGAATTGCCAGATAGGATACATGGTGGGCCGCTTTTGCGGGTTGCGCAGAAACATGCTACAAGAACTACAGATGCTTGCCGGATTTCCGGAGGAGAAAATATGTCCGTAAAGATAAGATTAAGAAGAATGGGTCGTAATAACCTGCCATTTTATCGGGTGGTAGCAGCGGATACACGACGTTCCAATCAAGGCCGATACATTGAGGCGCTTGGCTGGTACGACCCGGCAAAAAACGGCGAATATTCCCTGAAAATGGATCGTATCGAATACTGGATAAATAAAGGGGCTCTCGTTACGGATACGGTTAACAACCTAATCACAAAACAGCGCAAAAAGATTGTGAATACGGTTGAAAATCCTGCGGATGCGGAACCGTCGGAAGAACAGGCCTCCGAGGCTTCGGCCGGATAAGGCATGAAAGATCTGATTCATAACATTATATGCATGCTGGTTGATAATCCGGAGGACATACGCATTACCGGAATGTCGGGAGCCAACACGCTTATATTTGAATTGCGATGTAATTCCGATGACATCGGAAAGGTGATCGGCAAGGAAGGCAAGACTGTAGGCGCTGTTCGGGCCCTGTTAAATGCCATAGCAGCCCGGCAGGGCAGGCGTGTCTTTCTTGAAGTGGTTGAATAGCGCCCCCATGAACCCTCCTCCGGTTCGTTTTGATGTAGTTACAATTTTCCCGGATATGCTTTCCGGTTTTCTAGGGCAAAGCATGCTGAAGCGTGCCGGGCAGTCCGGGCTTGTTGAGTTCCGGACCATTAATCTCAGGGATTTTACCACAGATGCGCATCGCACCACGGATGACAGGCCGTATGGAGGTGGTCCGGGAATGGTCATGAAACCTGAGCCCGTGTTCAAGGCTGTGGAGTCCGTTCGGATGCAGGATTCCCGGGTACTTCTGATGACGCCGCAGGGCCGCCGTTTTGATCAGGATATGGCCGGAGAATTGTCCGAAGAGACCCATATGGTCTTCATTTGCGGCCATTATGAAGGTGTTGACGAGCGGATAAGAGAAAAGCTTGTCACTGATGAAATCTCGATAGGGGATTATATTCTGACCAACGGCGTATTGGCCGCCGCTGTGATCATGGACGCCGTTGTCAGGCTGATTCCTGGCGTGTTGGGGGATGAGCTGTCCACGAGCGAGGAATCGTTCAGTGAACGTCTGCTTGAATATCCGCAGTACACGCGGCCGCCTGAATTCAGGGAAATGAAAGTTCCAGATGTATTGCTATCTGGAAATCATGAGGAAATAGCGCGTTGGCGAAGGAACGAAGCCGTGAAAAACACCATGAAAAAACGGCCTGATTTAATGGAATAGGTGGGGGCAGCCGGCAGGGGATCGGCTGAATTTATTTGCCTTTCCGGCGCTTCCAGTTTTTACTAATGATCCGAGGGCGAATAATGCCGCTTGCATTGCTCCGGGTATGATATTGACCTTGACGATGCATGGCCTAAGGTTATTATATCCCTCTCAATTCAGTAAGGACCAACACAAGATGAGTACTAAGATTCTGGAACAGATCAATAAGGATAATATGCGCAATGAAGGTATCCCCAAATTTAATATTGGTGATACGGTAAGTGTGCATGTCAAGATCCGGGAAGGCGACAAAGAGCGCATACAGGTGTATTCGGGTACAGTTATAGCGCGTGACGGCGGCGGATCGACTGAAACATTTACGGTTCGACGTATTTCATACGGCGAGGGAGTAGAACGCGTTTTCCCCTTGCACTCTCCGTCTGTTGCAAAGGTGGAGGTTGACCGGAGGGGTAAGACTCGAAGGGCAAAGCTGTATTACCTTAGAGAA
>SLRP01000232.1 GCA_007130845.1 Kiritimatiellia bacterium
GTGTATTGCCGCGCGGACCCACTCCCCATGTCCCGGTAAGAAGGTGATGGCGGCCGGTCAAAAGCGTTGAACGTGTAGGAGAGCAGCCTGGCGACACAATGAAGTTGCTGTAAAATGCCGACTGTGAGGAAAGCCTGTCCAGATTGGGAGTCGTGGCATGTTCATTGCCGGTGAAACCGAACTCCCCGTATCCCTGATCATCCGATATCAGCAGGAGTATATTTGGTTTTCGCGATACCTGGGAATTGCCGGCAGCATGCGATACGAAAAATGTTGCTAAAAGCGCTATCAGGGCGCCCCATATCATTCTGATGGTGAACATATAAACTCCCTCATATTAGAAAGCACCATTCGGCCATATACTACCCGGCTGGTGAAGCTTTACAATCCGGAATTGAATCCATGCTTCCCCATATACCCCGTTTTCTTGTTTATATAACACAAGGGCAATGATCCCCGCTGTCCCTTGTCGAAATTTGCATTAATGCTTTTCGACAAGTATCCGCTGGATAAACGCTTCCGCTTCACCGGGCTCCGAGGAAGGGGGGACTTTAATGGTCAAGTCTGAAAATCCGGCAGGCAGTTCCACGGTTCCAAACAATACTTCTTCGGATCCACGGTGTTCAGGCACGATCGAATCACCGTTTATCACAAGCTTGAACCCCGCACTCCTGTCGAAATTCCGGCCTACAGCCTTGAAGCTGAATTCACCGGCCTTTTGAACATCAATCTTGTATTCAGCAGTGTCGCCTGGATTCTTGAATCCCCGGCATCCGCCGGTGAAAACAGATACAACGTCCCCGCTCAGACCTTCCATCTGGTTTGTCGGAACAAACCAGCTTGTTCTGCCGGGGTCGTCGATGTTGTTTATTCTCAGATTAGCCATCCAGAAGGTTCTCCCGCTTTTCATGAAATCATCCCACTGTTCACGGCATCTCTCCGCCATTTCTTTTGTCAATTCCGGATGCTCTGAACTGATGTCATTCTTCTCCCCGGGATCTTCATGCAAGTCGTACAAACGCAGGTCTCCTCCCGGCATATGATGGAACTTGTAACGATCACCCCGCAGCGTAACGTGGAGCTTGGTGTAATCAATTCCTTCAGGATTCTCTATGACCCCCCCTTTTGCAACCGTTCCTGGCTCTCCGGGACCTGCCAGGGCAAGGAGCATGACCTCCCTGTCAACTGCGTGATCAGTTTCCTTCAAAGACGGATACAGGCTCATCCCTGTGAAGGGGTGATGGTCAGGCCATGTTTCAGGATCGATATCTGCAAGATCAAGAAGCGTGGGGAGAATATCCTCAACCGACCCGAACTGACTTCTATTACCTGGCTCGATCTTTCCAGGCCATCTTATAAGAAGAGGGCTTCGGATACCGTGATCCCATATCTCGCCTTTCTGGCCGGTCAAGCCGTGAGGATTACGCAAACCCCAATCTGAAGAATGCTGGGCATGACGGAAACCATCATTTACCCACGCCGGCCTACCCTCGGTCGGCCCGTCATCGCTCAGGAAAACAACAATTGTATTTTCCTTCTGCCCTTCTTCCTCAAGCACATCGAGCAGACGTCCTATACTTTCATCCATCTGCGCTATTGATCCGTACAACTGTGAAATCGATTCCGAAAATCCCTGTTCACGGTACGGGTCTGCGTAATGATCGTACGTTTCCCACGGCAGATGCGGTATGATATAGGCCACATAAGCAAGCCAGGGGGTATCGCCGGCGGAGCGAATCTGCGATATAACATCCTCCGTCATTATATCCACAGTCCATCCCTCAACGGTTTCGCCCTGGTGGTGACCGTACATGATGGGATTCCTCTGTAGGTATCCGCCTCCGATCAAACAAAACCAGTCAAAACCCCTGTCGTCGGGATCCAACTCCATCATCGCAGTTCCGTCGTGTTTCCCCGAAAGCCATGTATCGTATCCGGAGGGATTGAAAAAAGAAGGCATAAGGGTTTCATCCCTGTGTGTATTGCCGCGCGGTCCAACTCCCCATGTACCGGTAAGAAGATGATGGCGTCCGGTCATAAGGGTCGAACGCGTAGGGGCGCAGCCTGGCGAGACAATGAAGTTGCTGTAGAAGGCCGACTGCGACGACAACCTGTCGAGATTAGGGGTCTCAGCTATCTCATTGCCAGTGAAACCGAATTCCCCGTATCCCTGATCATCCGATATCATCAGGAGTATATTGGGCTTCCTGGACTGATGCTCATCCATTCCTGCATGTGATCCAAAACAGGTTGCAAAAACAGCAACCAGCGCGCCCCAAATCATTCTAAACTTGAGCACTTGACTCCTCTCTTTCCTTCTTGCAGGAAGTATCCATCCTGATACTTCCTTATAAACAGACAGACAGAATTAAGCCTCTAAAATCTACTTGTCATTCAACTGCCAGTCAACAGGTTTCAGGGTCGCAGGCGGCGCGTTGCCTCATAATAGATGACACCGAAACGGAGGTCTGGAGGGGAGGTTGAACGGGGGTGTTGCTTCATAATCATGACACCGAAACAATGAGGTCATGAAAATGAGTGAAAATGCGA
>SLRP01000032.1 GCA_007130845.1 Kiritimatiellia bacterium
ATATCCGAGTATTCCTCGGACAACTATCCAATCCAAGAAACGAACATTGAATGCAACAACAAAAAGGAGTACACAAATTACCTTTAGTTAAACCTCTGTCCGCAATTTGGGGGAACCTTACTTGTCCGTCATCGCTTTAGCGACTGCAAAAGCCCGATCGACTGAATGGGTGTCCCATTTCGGAACTCAGGAAGTACTTCTTTTAAACCTTGCTATGAACATTCCATCACACGGACCTTTCCATGGAAGGATCAGCAGGGATCCGTCCGTCTGATTACCGGTAAGCGGGTTGGTGAAAGGCAAAGGTTCAAATTCAGGGTGTTCTTCAAGGAATGTTCCAGCCGTGTCGGTCGTTTCTTTTCTTGTCAACGAACACACTGCATAAACAAGTGTTCCTCCCGGTTTGACGTGCTTCACTGCGCGGCGTAGCAGGCCGGACTGTGTGCTGGACAGCTGTTCCACAGCTTCTTCGCTTGTTCTCCATCTGGCATCCGGATTCCTGGACCACGTTCCTGTGCCGGAGCATGGCGCATCGATAAGAATACCGTCAAAACATGTGTCGAAGGGAAGTGGTCCTGCTTCGTGAATTTTCAAAGGCCTGATCATATTCGCCCCGATGCGGTTGGATCGGGTCTGCAGTTCCTTCAGGGGTCCGTTCCTGATATCCGTGGCCAGAATTGAACCTTCGTTATTCATGATCTCTGCCAGGTGCAGGCTTTTCCCGCCGGATCCCGCACATACATCCCACCAGCCATGACCCGGCTCGGGATCGCATATTCTTCCTACGCATTGCGACGCGATATCCTGAATTTCAATAAAGGGCCGTTTTGAAGACCGGGCCAGGCTACGGCTGATTGAAGCGCCAACGGAAATTGCTTCGGAAAGAACAGGGTGTGCTTGTGCATCATGACCTTGATTTGCAAGCAAGTGTATCACTTGTTCACGTTCATCCTTTCGGGCCCGTATCCATACAGGAGGTCGTGACTGAAATGCCTCCACCAGACGTGCTGCAAATCCAGGATCACCGGTTGTTGCCAGATGATTCCATGCCCATGCAGGAATCAGGTGTTCGGTGTAAAAACTACTGTGAGGGTCAATGATGTCGGATATGGCCCTGGTTTTTTCATTCAGAGTCAAATCACCGAGAGGGATAAGGCGTTCATCGGAAATCCCGGCGATTTTAGCCAGTGATGTGATTGGAGGAATAATCCTGTTGTCGTCAAGCAGGTGGGCAAACACGCCTGAAGCCGCAAATGGTGATTGAGTTTTATTACCGTTGATAAGGCGGCGCTCGCTTGTTTCCACCCATCCTTTCCAGCGATAGTATGAAAATACCGTGTTTGAGATGAAACGTCTGTCGCGTGATCCGAAATTCCGGTTTTTCCGGAATATTCCGGACAATGCGGCATCTGCGGGAAAACCATTACGCACACCGGCATCCACCTCGTCCATTACAGACAGGAAAGCGCCGGCCTGCCGTTCAGCAGCTCGCCGGCTCTTATCGTAATGATGCGCGCATTCGCCGGGTTGATTGCGGAAGTTCATGGGAATAATTTATATATTCAAGCTCACTTGACCAGATATTCTTGCTTGTATTTAACCAGTAAAGCTACGTATGTTTGGCGCTCACAATTGCTTAATGGAGGTCGAATGGCAAAAGAATTAACTTTTACGTTGTTAAACCCGTATACGATCCAAAAATCCAGGACGGGTGGTGTCATATCCCGGTTGATAATGCGTACCGGGCTTGATCTTGTGGCGTCCCGCATGTTTGGTCCATGCAGGGAGCTTGTCGAACGGTACGCGGAAATGGTTAGGCGACACAACATCAGGGACGAAGGTGATGTCAGGGAAAGCAATCTTATAGCGGACTATATACTGAAACATTACATGCCCGATCCTCAAACCGGAAAGCGCAAGAGGGTAATGATGCTCCTTTTCGAGGGCGAAGATGCGCTGGCCAAGGTTAATAGGGCGGTGGGTTCGCTGAGGGCGATGGATAACTCGGCAGATACGGTTCGAGACACATATGGCGACTTCATACTTAATGACGGGGGCGAGGTCCGGTACATGGAGCCGGCGGTTATCGCCGGGCCGAATACTGAAGCCGTGGCAGAGTCCTTGAAGTTGTGGGCCGAATACACGGAGTCCGACGGGGGCATACTGTACGATGCCGGTGATGTCGACTCGGGTGAAGGAGCAGAGAACACGCTTGTAATGTTGAAGCCGGACAATTTCAGATATCCAAGCATACGGCCCGGTATCATAGTAGATATTTTTTCCGGGTCGGGTCTTAGGATTATCGGTACAAAGGTTCATAGCATGAGCGTTTCGGAAGGTGAAGAGTTCTACGGACCGGTTCGAAATGTCTTGAGGGAAAAACTCACGCCCATTGCAGGTGAAAAGGCGGGACAGGCAATATCCCGGGAACTTGAGGTTAAATTGCCCGAAGATACGACCAGGAAACTGGGAGACATGGTGGGCCCGCTGTTTGCTGAAAAGCAGTTCAACAGGATCGTGAAATTCATGAC
>SLRP01000220.1 GCA_007130845.1 Kiritimatiellia bacterium
CGGCTGAATAGCCGGCACGCAATAGCTGTATCAGCGGCCGTTCTTCACCAGTTGGCGTTTACCAACGGAAGAATACGCCAGTTTTCCTTGCCGCTGGCTATATTGAGCAGGCCGATCTGTAGTCCCTGCAGTTCCCTTGTTACATTGACCAAACCAAGCTGGAACCCGTCGACGCTGTCCGTGTAGTTCCATATCCCGGCCTGCATTCCTTGAAGATGGGCTATGTTGTAATTAACAAGGCCGTACATGTATCCATGCGTATCGCCCATGTTGTAGTTTACGATTCCTGCCTGGGATCCCTTGATATCCCCTTCATTATAGTTAACAAGGCCGTACTGGGCGCCAACCAGTCCGCCTGATACATAATTCACCAAACCCAATTGATGGCCGCTCTGAATGCCGTGTGTCCTGTTGACAAGTCCGAGGTCAAGACCTGAAACATCCTGGTTGACTCCGTATATCAAGTTGATTCGGAGACCCTTCACAGATGTGTTTTCGTTTACGATCTGGATGGGGTTTACCAGACTGATCTGGATCGGCGACACTTCATCAGCTTTGGATGATGCCGCACATAGTGATGCGGCAACAATTCCTGCCAGTAACAAACGCGAAGACTTCATACACTACCTCCATGTTATGGGTGGATAACTTCTATGGGAAAGGACGTCTGATCCGTGCAGGCGCATGGATAAACGTGCGTGCCTATTCCATAAGTGTGTAATAATGCACGATTTGCAAATAAATGTAAAGCAAATGGTTATGAAAGCCAATTGGCATAAGTTACGCAACTGTTCAGAAATTGACTGCTCTCTGCGTGGGATCCGACATGATTATCTCACGGATTCCCGTATTCTCATTTTGGCCTTGCTCCATTCGCGGCTGTGCTTCAATGTCATGCAGTGAACACTGCCGAATTTCTTTGAAGTACGGCAACAGAGGGACATGCCGGAGATGTGCCGCTTGGAAGGGACTGCCCTGGCAAGCATCGTGCTTTTTCGTTTAAGGTGCGTGGAGGAATTCAGCCTTATCGGTTTATCATTCGACTGGTTTGACCGTGTGAATAGAGATCTATTTCCCGTTAACGATTTACTGCATTTGTAATGATCTGGTTTTTATACAATATACTTTTTATTGTCGGGTTTATCCTGTTGATTCCGAAATTCGTCACCCGCATGTGGCGACGGGGAGGATATCGCCGTCACTTTCTTCAACGCCTGGGAATTTACTCCGAGTCAGTGCGAAAGCGGCTTGATCCCGGAGGATTTATCTGGATTCACGCGGTGAGTGTGGGTGAAATCTATGTAGCTCTGAGATTTATCAGTGAAATCCGGTCACGGGATCGCTCTGCGCAATTCGTTTTGACGACGACTACATCAACCGGGTACGCCGTCGCCCGTGACAACGTTGGCAGTGATGATATTATTCTGTATTTTCCGGTGGATTTTCCCCCGGTCATTCGCCGGGTCCTGGCACTGATTCGTCCTGCTTGTCTGCTTCTTGTTGAGTGTGAGTTCTGGCCCAACCTGATCAGGCATGCGCGCCGTTCGGGAATACCTGTTGCGCTCATCAATGGCCGTATTTCCGATAATTCATATCGCGGCTACAGAAAGATGAAGGTTTTCACAAAGCGGCTGTTTCCGGATATGGACCTGTTCTGTGTGCAGGGGGAAAAGGACCGTGACAGGCTTCTGGATCTCGGCGCTCCGCTGGACAGGGTCTTTACCGTAGGCAGTGCAAAGTATGAGGTGGCAGATCGTGATCCTGACGGGGAACGCAGTGTTCGACAAGCGCTTGAATCCATCGGGGTAGGGGACAGCCATACTGTACTGCTGGGAGGTTCCACGTGGCCTGGTGAGGAATCCATACTTATGGATATTTACAGCAGGTTAAAGCCTTCATATCCCGATCTGGTGCTTGTGCTTGTTCCCAGACACTTTGAAAGGGCAGGCGAAGTGGAGGCGGAAATCGCGGCGCGTAGTTTGAGTTGTCTGAGGCGGAGCCGTATAAATGATTCCGGATCGCCTGTCATACCGGACGTCCTTCTTGTGGATACAACCGGGGAATTGCGTCACTTTTATTTTTTCGCCACGATCATATTCATCGGGAAGAGCCTTACGGATTCCGGCGGCCAGAATATTATCGAGCCGGCAATATATGCCAAGCCGGTCATTGTGGGGCCCAACATGCATAATTTTACTGTTGTGATGGAGGATTTTATTTCCAGGGAAGCCATCTTTCAGGTCAAGGACAGCGATGAACTGGAAAAGACTATCAAGCAATTGATGGAAAACCCGGACCTGCGTTCCGCTTACGGTGAACGCGCCGCCGCGCTCGTGCGTGAAAAATCAGGTTCGGTACGCAAAACCACGGATAAATTATTCGAGATAAATGGTCGTCCTTCTTGGACGCCGCTCGAACGTATTACCAGCAATAGACCGCGCTTGTCCATACGGTAACGGTCCTCGCGGCGCGTTGCGCCGCTCGTAAGAATTACCTACTAGCGACCCCCGGCGAACGCTCCCGCGTTC
>SLRP01000168.1 GCA_007130845.1 Kiritimatiellia bacterium
GGGGCGAGTCCTGTATGCAGAAATTAAGAACATTGTATCCCAGCTCACCCAGGGACGCTGCAGCAGCACCCCCGGCCAATCCGGTTCCAACCACGATAATAGTATATTTTCGCTTGTTGGCAGGGTTCACCAGTTTTATAGACGATTTATGATTGGACCATTTATCATGGATAGGTCCATCCGGAATTTTAGCGTCAAGCATGGGTCTATCATCAATCACATCTCACCTCCTGCGCCCGCGGCGGGCACTTCACCGAAAAAGAAGAAATATACAGGCAATAATAAAAATCCGACAGCTAGGAGCGCAGCAAAAACAAATCCGGTTGCGTATATGACAGGCGTCCACCTGGGACTCATCGCACCCAGCGATTGCAATGCGCTCCAGAACCCATGCCGCAAATGCAGGCCAAGCATCAACATTACCGCCGTATACCCGAAAGCGACCCATGGATTCTTGAATGATTCCACCACGACCAGATATAGATCCTTTACCTTTTCGCCTTCAATCTCGGTATACGTAAACTCCTGGCCGGCGTTGAACTTGAACATCCATATATGCAGGGGAATGAAGATGAGCAGGATTATTCCAGTGACGATCATTGATCGCGAGGCCACGGTCAACTTGCTTGGTCCGCCTTTTGATGCGGTAACGGCGTAGCCGCCGGCGGCCGCCCGCTTCTTGCTCATGTATACCTGAAAGGCCGCAATCACGTGAAACAGGAAGACGGCAAGCAGCCCGGCCTCGATCACATACAGGAATACGCCCATGCTTTCGAGTTTATGGGCATACATATTGAAGGTTGATCCCTCGTCGGGAGCCAGCATTGTAAGGTTCCCGGCAAGATGGCCTATCAGGAAGAGCATAAGGAAAATGCCCGATACGGCCATGACAACCTTCTTGCCCACCGTTGACTGCCATATGTTCTTAACATTCATATGAATATTTACCTGTTTTCGAGTAACAACTATGCCGTGATGTGCATCAACTTCAACCCTTATCACACACGTCAATCCAGGTTTGGCTCCGTGGAACGGGCCACAAGATCATCAAACTCTTCCTCGCTCATGATGCCTTTCTCGATAACCAGCTCCTTGGCTGTCTTATTCTTTTTCAATGACTCCTTGACCAGCTCGGATACTCTGTCATATCCCAGCTTGGGATTCAAAACCGTGCCCAGGCCGCCGCTGGTTTCGAAATACCATGCACATCGCTCTTCATCAATCTGGATTCCCGAAATGCATTTATCTGCCAGCATTCGCGCGGCGCGTATCAGGATGTTGAATGAACGCACCAGGTTATAACCCGTAACCGGCATATGCGTGTTCAACTCCAACTGCCCGGCTCCGGCCGCAAGCTGAACTGCCTGGTCATTGCCCATTACCTGCATGCATGCCATATTCGCCGCCTCGCAAATACTGGGATTGATTTTTCCGGGCATGATTGATGACCCGGGCTCGACTGCGGGTAGAGTGACTTCCGCCAAACCGGTATTAGGCCCGGATGCCAGCAGACGCAGGTCGTTGCACAGTTTATTAATATCCATCGCTGTCATGCGGAGCACGGAAGAGATATCGGCCATATCGGTAAGGTATTGTGTTATTTCAATACCATTCTCTGCAACACGGTACTCCTTTTCCGTTATGGCGCTCAATTCACTGGCGATTAACTGGCGGAATCCCTTCTTTGTATTTACACCAGTGCCTATGGCATTGCCTCCCGCGCCGATTTCAAGAAGCCTCCCTGTCGCCGCTTCAAGACGCCGCATATCCTTTACCAATGCGTGCGCCCATGCGCCGAATGCCTGCCCCATTGTTTCCGGTACCGCGTCCTGAAGATGTGTACGCCCGCTGCGAATAACATCCTTGAACTCCTCTGATTTTGAGTTGAGAGCGTCAATCAAACCTTGAATGGATCCCTTCAGGAGGTCGGCCATACTCACCGCAGCGACGCGTATTCCAGACGGAAAAATATTGTTTGTGGATTGCCCCTTGTTTACATCATCATTGGGGTGCAGTAAATGGCGGTCCCCCGGCTTGCCACCCAGTTCCTTGACTGCCAGGTTGCCGATAACCTCGTTGATATTCATGTTTGAAGACGTACCGGATCCGGCTTGAAAAACGTCCACGGGGAACTGATCTTCGTAGCCTCCTTCAAGTATTCTGCGGCACGCCTTTTCAATCGCCCCGGTCTTCTCGTCATTTAACATGCCCAGAGACTTATTTGCCCTGGCACATGCCCACTTAAGACGCACGATTCCATACACAATCTCCATTGGCACGGGTTCACCGGCCACATCAAAGTTTTCCATGGAACGGCAGGTGTGAATGCCGTATAGCACGTTATCCGGAACGTCAAGCTCGCCAAGGGAATCCTTTTCTCTTCTCATCCTTTATATGCTCCTTATTCGAATTTCGAGGTGGTTAATGAAACTATATTAAGCAAGACACGCAAACTTAAAGAATAAAGGCCTCACCAACCATCAGGGAAGCCCCAGTACTGACATACTAAATACCATTAACTATCCATGGTGAAATGGAGAGCCTGAATTTACAGCACCGAAAAGGTTAACGTTCTCCCGTCTGCAATTCAAGCCTTGCGGCTTGAAGCTTTGTAACTAACATTGGTATAATGATAGTATGAAAACGATATTGACGGCGATTGACTTTTCCGAGGTTACTCCAAAGGTGGGGCGGTTGACGGAAAAGCTGGCGCTTGCCTTCGAAGGATGCAAGGTCTGCCTTGTTCATGTTGCGCCTCCCGAGCCTGATTTTGTGGGTTACGATCCCGGCCCCCAGACGGTTCGAGACAAGCTTGCGGAACAATTCCGTGAAGAACACCGCAAAATCAACAAAATGCGGGAGTCGATGGAGGGAAAAGGGCTGGATGTTACAGCCCTCCTCATTCAGGGCGCGACTATCGAAAAAATCCTGGAAGAGATCGACAGATGTAAAGCGGATCTTGTAGTGATGGGGTCACATGGGCACGGCGCATTGCATCAATTGCTTGTGGGAAGCGTCTCAGAAGGCGTATTGAGACAGGCCCGGTGCCCGGTACTTCTGGTTCCGAGCAGACAGGAGGATTAATCCGCATTGTCAGCGCCTTCAGGCAATTCATACTAAAATGAAATATGACTCTGGTAACACATGATGACCGAATGGAATCGTGTTGATGATCACCGAAACTGTACTTCCTGCATTGCTTCCGGAAGGGCATCGATAATATCCCCGGCTATCAGCCCGGCCTGAGTTCTGGTCCGGGCACATTCATCACCCGCCTTCCCATGCAGGTATACCGCAGCACATGCAGCGGAAAATGGATCCAACCCCTGCCCAACAAGCCCGGCAAGAAATCCTGCAAGGACATCGCCTGTCCCCGCGGTGGCCATACCGGGATTGCCGGTCATGTTGACATGCACTGGAAAACCTGTATGCGATACTACTGTGCCTGCGCCCTTCAGTACAACCGTCACGCCGGAACTGTCCGCCAACTCGCGGGCCTGGCCGATACGATCCCCCTGTACTTCTGATATATCCGCATCCGTAAGCCTGGCGAACTCACCCGGATGCGGGGTGATAACGACCGGCCCCCCGGCATTGTCGAGCAAATGAGCCCCACCTTCAAGAACATTGATCGCGTCTGCATCAATAACCAACGGCCTTTGAGTTTCAGAGAGTACCCATCGTGTAATTTGCGCTGTGTCCCTGTGACAGGTCATGCCAGGCCCAATAAGAATCGCATCATATGAATCCAGTTTATCCTTCCATGCATTCCGGAACCCTGCTGAAATCGACCCGGTATCATTTTCAGGAGCGCCCCTTACCATTATTTCCGGCGAATGGGACGATACGGCGGATACTATACTTTCCGGAACAAGCGCTGTAACAAGACCGCTTCCAGATCTAAGAGCCGCCTTGGCCGCCAGGGATATTGCACCGGAATACCCCTGCGCTCCGCCGATAAGCAGAACGTGGCCATAATTACCCTTGTGACCTGCACGACGCCTGCGTACAAACAACTTCTCCAACTCTGAACCGCAAATCAATTCACAATCAGCCTTGATTTCATCGACATATTCAGCCGGTATTCCTATATCCACGCATTCTATGGTCCCGCTGTTTTCCAATCCATCAGCCAACACCATGCCGATCTTCGGCAATCCCATGGTAACGGTCATGTCAGCATGCACGACAGCTCCTTCCGCCCGGCCATTGTCCGCGTTCAAACCTGAGGGTATATCAATGGAGACTACTAATGCGCGGCGTGCAAGGGCGTTGATATGATCAATTGCAACCGAGGCCAAATCTCTTGCCGGCCCTGTAACGCCGGTTCCCAGTATTCCATCCACCAGTATCGAAGGGCGGCCATGGTCATCGTCCAGTTCATCACCCCACGCTTCCGTAGTCGGAAGCTCAACAAGTTCGACGCCCGATTCTCTCATTAAATCCAGATGAGTCCTGGCATCGCCTTTGATATCATAGGTGTTTCCTGCAAGCAGAACCTCAACTTCAAGTCCATATTCATTCAAGTATCTTGCTGCGACAAAAGCGTCTCCCCCGTTGTTTCCACGTCCCGCAAGAAGGCGCACAACGGGTGCGCTCAGTCCGGCAAACACCGCAATGCGGATGACGTGATCTGCCACGCCCATACCGGCCTTCTCCATAAGTATCTTCCCGGGCACCCCGAATTCCTCGATGGTCCGCCGGTCAAGTTCCCGCATTTGTGCAGCAGTAACCAGTTTCATATCATCCTCGCATGGGTCATCTTTGTGATCCGTCCAGCAATGCCTGAGCAACACTGTAATTCCGTGTGTGCGAAAGAGACACTATGATATCGCTGACTCCTCGGGATGCAGCCAGCGCACTGGCCCGATCGCTTAACCGGACAGAAGGGGCTCCGCTGGCCTTGTCGCGACGCACCTCTATATCCAGCCAGCCTATATGAGTTCCAATACCTGTCCCGAACGCCTTGCTTACCGCCTCCTTTACGGCAAAACGTCCGGCATAGTGCCGCCACGGTTCCGACTTTCCATCGCAATATTGACGTTCGGAATCCCGGAACACCCGGCGCTTGAACGCACTGCCCCACCGCTCCAATACTGCCTGCATCCTGGCATTATCCACCAGATCGATTCCGATACCGATCACACCGTTGCTGCAGGGCGGCGAGTGCCCGGCGTTTTCACTGTTCACAATCCCCTCCTCTTGCATAGGTTCGAATTTTTTCAAGAATCTCGCTCACGGCATTCTCAATACCAACCATTATGGATCGCGCAACTATGCTGTGTCCTATGTTGAGGGTATCAAGAAAAGGTACTTGCAGCACTCCCTCTATATTTTCCGCATGTATACCGTGTCCTGCATTGACGCGCAGCCCCAGACTTTGTGCATGGCATGCGCCGTTTATAAGACGTGAAAGTTCATGTTCGGCTGATTCGCCCTCCGCAAGGCAATAGCTTCCGGTATGCAGCTCGATGCACGGAGCGCCCAATTCAGCAGCGGCATCAATCTGCTTGATGTCGGGTTCAACGAATAAACTCACCTCGATACCGGCTTCCGTGAGTAATCGAACAGTACGCCCGAGTTCCCCGCTGTGAGATACGACATCAAGCCCCCCCTCGGTAGTCAGCTCCTCTCGTTTTTCAGGAACGATACACGCCTCCTCCGGCAGGAGATCAAGAGCCAGAAGCACTATTTCCCGCGTGTTGGCCATCTCCAGATTAAGGGGAAGAACAGCCTGCTCCTTCAGTGCGTACACGTCTGCATCCTGAATGTGACGCCTGTCCTCCCTAAGATGAGCGGTAATGATATCGCCCCCTGCCCTTGCACAACGCCCGGCAGCTTCGAGCGGGGATGGATAAACCGTTCCCCGTGCCTGCCGGACGGTAGCCACATGATCGATATTTACACCCAGCTTGATTCTAGAAGGTGTCGACAAGCCTGCCATCCTCCTCGTGAATATTTTTCATTCCATGGTGATACTGCAGACATAGGTTTCCACCTTTATTGCTCGCATGCTGAACAGCAGTCTCAGCCCCCTCGAACAATGCGCGCGGAGTCTTTCCATGGTCAGGAAAGCCCGCCACGCCGATGCTTAGCGATACCCTTAGATTAGATCGGTCCAGCTTGAAAGGCGCGCGCTTTACGATGGCAGACAGTCTTTGAGCCGCGACGAGAGCCTCCGCTGGCACGCAATCCATTGCAAGAATGAAATCGGATTCACCGTATCGGCTGATGAGATCGCTTTCCCTGGTTTGCGAAGTCAGTATCAGTCCTATGCCCCGGAGAATAGTGTCCACTGATTTCCGCCCGTAATTATCCAGATACCGGGATATATTATCTATGGATAGGTATAAAACAGATACAGGCAGATCAACCTTACGGTAGAGGGCGACATACTTCTGCAGGGCGGTTTCCAGGCGGTCTTCCTTCAGTACGCCCGTCAGGTCATCCACAATGCCTTTCTGATCAGCACTGGTCTCCTCTTTTTCGCTCGGCTTATTGTCCGCGGAATCATTTTCATTATGCAAAGATGCTGTCCTGTGCTGTCCCGGCCCGGCTTCAAATGCATTGTCGAGAGATTCCATGGCCATGGCCACAAGGTCGGAACCGCGTTCGGTGTTTTCCGGGTATGTGGCCATCCCTATATTCACAGGTATGCGGAGCGTTATATTTCCGGCACATCTCAATGGCTGCCTGGATATGCGCTCGACAATTCGCGAGGCCATCTTTCCCGCGCCGTCTTCCCATGAAGAAATAACCAGTCCGAAAATCCTCTTGTCATAGCGCATGAAGAAGTCTTTCTTTCTTATGCCGGCGCGGATGGACTCCTCCAGGGCATTCAAGACCCTGTCTTCAATCTCTGACCCATGTTCATCGATTATCCCGGCCAGTCCATACGGCGACACAAACATGACGGATACAGGTTGGACATCGCGCTGCACAATTCCTAATCGTTCAATAATTTGAAGCTTGAATACATCAGCCGGATTCAATTCACCCGGATCAGCCGTTCTCATCCTATGGATGACGAGCTGATAACGGATGAAGCTGGCTATAAGAGTCAATACGGCAAACGACAGGATGATTACTAAAATCACCTGTAATGCGCCCCAGATGGATGTGGTTATCCCGGCTGTCAAAGTTACCCCTGATACTGACATGAACACTTGCTTTCTTTCATCATACTGAAAATTGCAGGAAAATATGCATCATATTATGGCATTATCATAAGGTTTCCTGCCGAAAATAAATGAGCCTTCCTAATATACAAGACCCTGGGCTCAACCATCTCCACCCTTGAAATGAACCTATGATCCAAGTCCAAATCTGCGACACAGGCCGCAGCGCGGACGTCTCCCCACCCATAAGGGAATACTAGCATGCCTGACAAGATCCCGGTACAGCGTGCAACAATCCCGGTCGTCGAATAACCTTAAACTGAAAGGCCCACCGGACCGGATTTATCGGGATCACCCTTGTCCATTCTGTGAATAGTGAGATGAAAACTGATGAAGCCGGATGTAAAAGTCTGAAATACAAACGAGAGGACTACTACAAACATCACCGGCATACCTGCATACGGAGGCGGTTACCCGGGCAAGCAATCCGGGATAATCCAACATCTGTCAAACATTTCTGGAAACCATCAAACAATGGCATCCCCGGTTTCCCTGTCGAAAAAATGAGCCTTCCTCATATTCAAGGCCAGAGACATATCCTGACCCACCGATACCTTGTCATGGCCGTCTATTCGCGCAATAAAGGAATTACTTCCCGTGTTCAAATAGATAAATACTTCCGCGCCCATGGGTTCAACAACCTCGACCTTTGCACGGAACTGATGTTCCGGATCCACAGAGTCGACTAGAGTCACATCGTTGAGGTTTTCAGGACGTATCCCGAATGTCACAGGCCGGCCGGTGTGCGATGCCAGCTTCCGTGCCTGCTGCTCTTCCACCCTCACGGAAAATGTTCCTTCATTAAAAAACATCCCGGCCGTGCTTTGCTCGATCTTGCCTTCGAAAAAGTTCATCGGCGGGCTTCCTATAAACCCTGCTACAAACTTGTTTACCGGCCGGTCATAAAGTTCCATTGGAGGAGCAACCTGCAGAACGAACCCGTCTTTCATTACAATGATTCTGTCTCCCATGGTCATGGCCTCTACCTGGTCATGGGTAACATATATCATCGTTGATTTAAGCCGGTTATGCAATTTGCCGATTTCAGTGCGCATCTGCACGCGCATCTTTGCGTCCAGATTCGACAAAGGCTCGTCAAACAGGAAGGCCTTGGGTTTACGCACAATAGCCCTGCCGACAGCCACACGCTGACGCTGGCCCCCCGAAAGCTCCTTTGGCTTTCGTTCAAGCAGTTCCTGAATGCCGAGAATTTCAGCTGCCTCCTGAACGCGTCTCTCAATCTCATCCTTGGGAAATCTGCGGAGTTTGAGTCCGAAAGCCATGTTCTTAAAAACGGTCATATGCGGGTACAGGGCATAATTCTGGAACACCATTGCAATATCCCGGTCTTTCGGAGGAACATCATTTATCTTCCGGCCGTCGATGTAGATATTGCCCTTGGTGATCTCCTCAAGTCCGGCGATCATGCGCAAAGTCGTTGATTTACCACACCCGGAAGGCCCGACAAGTACGACAAACTCCCGGTCATCGAATTCAAGGCTGGCATTGTTGACGGCGACGACATTTCCGGGATAGATCTTGTACAGGTTCTCAAGCAGTACTTTAGCCATCGATTATTCCTTGCAGTTAATACGCACAATGATGCCGGCAAATCTCTCAAAATCAAGAGTTCGAGTCAAACAGTATGATCCCTGCCACAAGAAATATAAGGGAGCCTGTGCTCCCATTTGAACGGCTTGTTACGGTGAGCCGGAAGCGCCGCAGATAGATCAGATTCCATACTAATCAATCATTCCAAAAGATTGACACTGCCGACCATTGACAGATAATACTTCACATGGAGCATACGTAAAACAATGAATGAACCGGATTTTAGAATTCACGCGCCAGGCATGGATACGGGCAGGATTATCGAGGATATCCGCAATACCGTAGCCCGTAAGATGGAAGAAGGCGTGTATGCCGACGCACGCGTTGCCCGAGCGGAACGCACGAATCTTGCCACCCTGCGAAATGAAGATGAATTTCTGGAGTTCTATCTGCGCTGTCTCCGCGACGCGGTATTTGTGGATATCAATGATTTCGAGATACGTGAACGGCGCAGGGGATTGGGACCTCTCCTGGTATTGCTGAAAAAGACAATTTGGAATCTTCTCAAGTTCTATACCTACCGGATGTGGTCCCAGCAAAACCAGGTAAACGGACTTCTCGTAACTGCAATTGAGGGGATGGACCGGAAATACTCTGCTAAAATCCGCGCGATGGAAAACCGGATAAGGGAGTTGGAAGCCGGTCCGGACAGGAATCGCGACGGCGGGAATGAAGGCTGATGGCATTCGCCGAACGCATAGCTTTTGTGTGTCCAAGGTTCGCAGGTGACGGGACAGTCGGAGGCGCGGAGACTTTACTTCAAAACCTGGCCGTATGTGCGGCGTCGGCCGGACGCAAGGTGACCTTTCTGACCACCTGCGCTCAAAACCACTTCACATGGGAAAACACCCTTTCTCCCGGGCGCAAGACCTACGAAAATTTGGAAGTGGAATTTTTTCCCGTTGATCAAGACCGGGACATAGAGGCTTTCCTGGGAATTCAGGAGGCTATCAGCAACGGCGGCAGTGTAAGCACTGATGATGAAAGAAAGTGGATATCCAACAGTGTAAACAGCCTTGCATTATATGAGCATCTGCGCAAACATGGAGAACTGTACGACAGGATTGTCATCGGGCCATATCTCTTCGGACTGACATGGCATGCATCAGAAATCCATCCGGACAAAACCCTCCTTGTTCCCTGTCTTCACGACGAGCCGTTCGCTTATCTCGGAATCATGCAGGAAATGTTCGACCGCGTCAGAGGATTTATTTTCAACACCGAGCCTGAATTCAAATTGGCCAGGAGTATTTTCAATATCAAGGAAACAATGGGAAACATTGTTGGAATTGGACTGAACGGCTTTGACCCTGACCCTGAAGCCTTCGCAA
>SLRP01000151.1 GCA_007130845.1 Kiritimatiellia bacterium
AAGACAGTCTGATAATTTTTCCTGTCAGCTTCCGCACACTCGGCGGCAACCCCTTTTCTCTTGATATAGGGCGGAAGTGGGGTGAGACCGTTTTGCTCGATAAGCTCGGAAATATCGCCATCGCTCTCCATTCGCACACGCGCCCGGCCATTTTCGCCGTCCTCGCACATGACCGCACGCAAACAGCCGTCCGCAATACTGATGACGTCTCCAGTTTTTGGACGCCGTGATGCCTTGATCAACACATCCCATATACCGGGCTCCATTTCCTCCAGGAGAAGAACCTCTACACTTCCTCCCGTTCCGGCTTTGACACCGGTCAAGCGTGCAGGAATAACCCGTGTATCATTAGCAACCAGTAAATCACCTGCGCGAAGATAATCCGGCAGATCCGCAACCTGCCTGTGCTCCATGCGGTTTTCAGAACGGTATACCACAAGCATTCGAGCCCTATCCCGCACTTCCAGGGGTTCCTGGGCAATCAGCCCGGAAGGAAGATGATAATCAAAATCACTCGATTTCATGGCGGTACACGGTTACCTTGCGCTGTAATAATGTCAAGCCATCCCGTTACCGGCCAAACGCGCTATTGACGAATGGCATATGTAATTGTACTTTCTACTGTATCGGGATCTGGGTTTCCCGGACGTGTTGTTAGGCTTATTATTATTAGGAGACACTATGAAGAAACTATGGCGGCAGAAACACATAGTTAAGGGATTTACGCTGGTTGAACTGCTCGTTGTGATCGCTATCATAGCCTTGCTGATGGCGCTTGTAATGCCTGCTATAAGCAGCGCCCTTCTACAAGGCCGAATCACATCCGTTTCAGCGAACGGCCGTAATATCTATCAGTCGATAATCGCTCAGCAGACACGGGACATTTACAGGGCAACCGTGTCTCCGTTTCCCAGAGAAGGCCATGCCCCGCACGGGACCACCAGCCGGGATTATTTTTATCACCTGGTCACAAACCGGGTGTTGAATGTTTCGGCAGGCTTCTTCGCCGCTCCGGGAGTTGAGGCCGCACGCGACATAGAGGAATTCCGGGGAAGTGAGGAACACAACGCTTGGCGCGTTGTTTCCAATTCGGAAAACATACCTGAGACGTCTCCGCTCCTGTTCACCAAGAATCTGGACGGCATAACTTCGCTGGCTGGCACGGAAGATATTACGGTTGAACAGATCTCCAATGAAGTACCCCCGTTCCAGCGCCGCGGATTGGCTCTGGTCACCAGGGGTGGCGCTTCCTACGCCCTGCAGCGGGAAGATCTCGAACTGGAGGGTTTCGGCGGAATGTGGTCTGTTGACGGTCTGCAGCCGGATGACAACCCCGTGGTACGCCAGCCATAAAGACCTTCTGTTATTATGAAGCAAGAAGCCCCTTCTCGAGAAGGGGCTTCTTTTTGTTCATACACGAGCCACTGAGACGGGCTGTATCAGACTCCCCCCCGGGGCGGGATCATTAGCGCCGGGTCCATCAAAACGGCATTTCCACGCGGGTCAGCACCATTCTCGAAATGGTCTCAGACATATTGAAACGTCGTTCTTGTTTGTATCTCCGATCCTGTCTACACTCTGCTGCGATCATCGGGTGATTTCAAAAAGGAAAGGGGGCATCCATGTGCGGCATTGTCGGCTACGTGGGACAGGCTGATTCGGTACCAATCATATTGGAAGGCCTCAAGCGGCTGGAATATAGAGGTTATGATTCAGCAGGTGTGGCGGTGCATAATGAGGGCGGATTATCCGTGCGGAAATCCGTAGGACGTCTAACCGCCCTTGAAGAAGAACTTTCCGAACGCCCTCTCCGAGGACAACCCGGGATCGGGCACACGCGCTGGGCGACCCATGGCGAGCCTTCAGGGGTTAATTCGCATCCCCACACGGATACTTCAGGAGGAATCGCGGTAGTCCATAACGGCATTATTGAAAACTATCAGGAACTCAGCGATGCCCTGGAAGCCGACGGACATATTTTTCATTCGGAAACCGATACAGAGGTCATTCCTCACCTGATTGAGCATGAACTCAAGAATGGCGACGGGGCTTTTCTGGATGCTCTCCTGACCGCGCTTAAGAAAGCCACCGGGGCATATGCTCTGGGCATACTTTCAAGTGATGAACCGGACAAACTTTATGCGGCTCGTTTAGGCAGTCCATTGATCGTGGGATTGGGTGAGGAGGGGTATTTCATAGCAAGCGATGTGCCGGCGATTATTAACCGGGCCAGACGGGTGATTTACCTCGAAGATGGTGAAATTGCAGTTCTAAGTTCCAACGGCGTTGAGGTCTTCAAACTGGACGGAACTCCCGTTACACCGGAAATAAAGGATGTAGATCTTAAACCCGAATCCGCGGAACGGGCCGGCTTTGAAACCTTCATGCTCAAGGAAATTCATGAACAACCCCGCGTTCTTCGCGCTCTGCTTGAGAAAAACCTCGACGACAGCGGACACATAGCAATGCCCGAGATTTCTTTGGACCCCAATCAGATCAAGAAATTGCGCAGGGTAATGATCGTAAGTTGCGGCACGGCGTATCATGCCGCGATGTACGGGCGTCTCCTTCTCGAAAACATGACCGGCCTGGCTGTGGAAACGGATCTGGGCAGCGAGTTCCGATACCGTTACCCAAAGATTGACCGTGACACATTGTTTATAGCGGTATCGCAATCAGGAGAAACCGCGGACACGCTGGCCTCAATGCGTCTGGCCAGGAAAAAGGGGTGCCGGATTCTTTCAATATGCAATGTCCCCGGCAGCACGCTTGTCAGAGAAAGCGACAGCGTTATTTTCACGGATTGCGGCCCTGAAATAGGCGTGGCCTCAACTAAGGCTTACACAGCCCAGCTCCTCGCCTTTGCCCTGCTCAGCATTTATCTCGGACGTGTACGCGGAGAACTGTCCGAGATAAATGAAGCGGAGTTCATAAGGGCGTTGCGGCGCATACCCGACGCCATTCACTATGTCCTGGAACGGAGTGATTTAGTCCAGAAAATAGCCGACAAGCATCACGACGGTCCAAGCGCCCTGTACATCGGGCGCAGGTACAATTATCCGACAGCGCTGGAAGGAGCGCTGAAGAACAAGGAAATTTCCTACCAGCACGCGGAAGGCTATGCCGCAGGTGAGATGAAACACGGTCCGATAGCCCTGATAAATGAATACCTTCCGGTAGTCTGTATATGCACCAAGACCGAAGATGAGGTATACGAGAAGATGATGTCCAACATCAGGGAGGTAGAGGCCCGGCATGGACGTATTATAGCAGTAGCCACGGACGGGGATAAAACCGCTGACAAGATCGCGGAAGACATAATATACGTTCCTGATACGAGGGAGGACCTGTCGCCTATAGTAAATGTCGTAGCCCTTCAACTGCTGGCTTACTATGCGGCGCAGTCGCGCGGCACGGATATCGACAAACCCCGCAATCTGGCAAAGAGTGTTACGGTTGAATAATGGCAATAAAATCCCTTTAAGAGGCATTCGGGAGTATTGGACCGCTTTACATGCGAGAATGGTGAACAATGTCCAGATTCATTATCAAAGGCAGGCATAAAATCAGCGGAACAGTCAGGCCATCGGGCAACAAGAATGCCGTATTGCCCATGCTTGCCGCGTCGGTGCTGACAGATGAACCCGTTACTTTAAACCGGGTTCCAAAAATCGAGGACGTTCAGGTCATGCTGGACCTGCTGGAATCCCTGGGTGTCAGCGTGGAATCAAGAGGGCGGGCCGTAACCTTGTGCGCACGGAGCATACGCAAGAGAACCCTTGACCCGACGCTGTGCCGGCGCGTTCGCAGTTCCATCCTACTGGCAGGCCCGATGTCCGCGCGTCATGGACGGGTAACACTGTTCCCGCCGGGAGGTGACATCATAGGAAGAAGGCGCGTAGACACGCATTTCGACGGACTTCAGGCTCTGGGTATACGGGTACGGGCAGGGACGAAGTATATTCTTGAACGCAGGAGATTGCGCGGGGCGGAGATCCTGCTGGACGAAGCCAGTGTCACGGCTACGGAAAACATCCTTATGGCTGCTGTTCTGGCTCCTGGAAGGACTGTAATTTTCAACGCAGCTTCAGAACCTCATGTTGCGGATCTGGGCAGACTTCTGGTCAAGATGGGCGCCAGGATTGAAGGGCTGGGGACGAATCGCATCACGATAAAGGGTGTTAAGCGCCTGCGCGGAGCCCGACATTCCGTTGCACCTGACCATATAGAAGTCGGCAGTTTCATGGCGGCGGCGGCCGTCACAGGGGGGAGGCTTGACGTCGGGCCGATATCCGATATCGCAAGCTATCCGATAATATCACGCGTATTCGGAAAGCTGGGCGCGGATTGGGAGCAGAAGGGGAATCGGCTGGTATATTCACCGCGACGCAGCCTGAGCATGAAGAAGGATTTGGGGTCCGCCATCCCGACAATAGATGACGGGCCATGGCCTTCTTTTCCGTCGGATCTAATGAGCGTAGCTCTCGTTATGGCGACCCAGGCGCGCGGGACCGCCCTGTTTTTCGAGAAGATGTTCGAAAGCCGCCTGTATTTTGTGGATCAGTTGATAAGCATGGGAGCCCGGATCGTGCAATGCGACCCGCACAGGGTGCTTGTCGCTGGGCCTTCCCGCCTGCATGGCTCGCACATGGCCAGCCCGGATATCCGGGCCGGGATGGCGCTGATAATAGCTGCATTGTGCGCCCGGGGCGAAAGCGTTATAGAGAATGCGCAGATAATTGATCGTGGATACGAATCAGTTGACATGCGTCTTCGCTCTCTAGGGGCAGATATTGAACGCATAGATTAAGAATGCCCCTGCCTGATCAATCAAATCAGAGTATAATGGAGAATAAATCCTTTGATCAGCTCAAAGCACGAAAGTCTTTGGGAAGGTTGCAAGATAGCGCCAGCCTGAACGGGTAACAACCACGGTATCTTCAATACGTATTCCGCCCATATCTTCGTAATACAATCCCGGCTCGACAGTTACCACATGTCCGGCTCGAAGTTTTTCCCGCGACAGATTGATGGACGGCTCTTCATGAATATCGAGGCCGATGCCATGCCCTGTACCGTGTATGAAACCCTCGGGTACCGGCTTCCCTGAATCAGTGATATACCCGCGATCATTAAAAACCGTCATGACCGCACGATGAATGTTTTCTACTGTTTCTCCGGCCTTGATCATTGACAATGCTGCGCGCTGCGCCGTCTTTACTGCCCGGTACATATGCAATAATCCGTCCGATGCTTCACCTTTTACAACCGTACGCGTTATATCCCCCCAATACCCTGTAGTCCTGTGCCTGGGAAAAATGTCTATAACAATGGGCTCTCCGCATTTCAAGGGACCGTGCCCGCGTTCGTGCGGATCCGCGCCTTGACGGCCGCCGGCCACAATAGTATCAAGCGCAATGCAGTCATATTGCAACAGTGTAGTTTCGATTTCCCTGCGTATTTCCCCGGAAGTAAGGAGTCGTTTTCCGCTAATCAGAAAGCCGTCGGGTCCGACTTCGGATGATCGGATTATTTCGATTGCGCCGCGCATACCGGCAACCGCCGCCTTCTGCGCCGCGCGGATATGATTCACTTCAATAGCGTTTTTTACCGACCTGCCGGGGAAAAGAGGACCTTTTGCCACAGATACCGTAATCCCGTTGTTTCGAAGCAGGTTTGCCGCGGCAACAGGAAAATATGGAGATACCACAACCCGTTTCAGGCGCTCCCGTCTTATCAAAGCCAGGGACCAGTAAGACACGTCCCGTCCATGCCTTTTTGGAACTGACAACGATTGCGGAGTCAGGACTTCCGTAACCATCGCTTCATTTCCAGCTCGACCCGCTTCCAGCGTCGACACAACCAGAAAGCTGCGCCGTCCGTTCTTAAGATATACAACAGGATCCGGCGCGGTAAACCCGCACATATAACGCAGATTCGAATCGGATATTCCCCCTTCAATCAATAAAACCGGACCTGTTAATTTCTCAGCCATAGCACAAACTTATTGAGATGAACACGTTGTGAAGGAATTAACAATAACGCACGTTGCCATGCACGGAAAGAAGGAAAACAAGACCAGGAATTCATTCATAAATTTTACACTCATTCATTGTATATAGTGTGATATCCCGAAACGATAGCCATATATTGTGGTTTTATTTTTTATGCTATCTTATTCTTTTAAATGCTTGTTAAGGTGCTTCCTGTTACTTAACCTCTGATCTGCACGGGCTGAGAGCAGGACAAAAAGGGTTGTTGATAAGCTGTTAATTGACTGGGGATATATTTGATCGGATTTTTGTAAGCGACTGCATCTGCATATCATAAGAACTGTTGGTATTGCGCACGGAGGTTGTGGCGCATTTTGAATAATCGGTAGGTATTAACGCGCAGTATGCATTTGTCGGGGCATCTTTTTCGTACAGCTTCCAGGACTCATTCAGCCCGGTGACGTTATGTATTTCAAGTGGTTAGAATTGAAAACGGTATTTCTTGGGGAGGGTATACGTGGAACAGAATGCGGCAACTGTATGGAGCGAGGCTTGTCGTCGTCTAAAAGAAGCTTTATCGGAGGATATCTTTGATCGCTGGATCTCTGTAATAAAGGCCCGGTCTCTGTCGGAAGGAACTCTCCTTCTTAGTGTTGACAACGATTTTTATCAAACATGGCTGGAAGAAAATTATCTCACTTATATTCGCGACGCTGTGGCATCCGTAACCGGGGTCAATCTTGATATCGAGTTCATAGTCGCCCGTAATGACAAGCCGGTCAGGGAACACAAGCAAGTCTCATCAAAATCCCCGTCGGTTCGCCGGGAATCCCGCAGAAAAGACCAGCCTCGTATCAAATTGAATCCGAATTACAGCTTCGATTCCTTCATAATCGGATCTTCCAACAACTTTGCACATGCTGCATCCATGGCAGTAGCTCAATCCCCTGCCCGGGCCTACAATCCTCTATTCATATATGGCGGTGTGGGTCTTGGTAAGACCCATCTGATGCAGGCAATCGGAAACTATGTTGTCACCGGCACGCAGTCGCGCATCGCATACATGTCATGCGAGGCTTTTACAAACGAGTACATCGATGCCATCCAGAACAAGAGCCTTGTAAGCTTTCGCAAGAAATACAGGCAAGCTGATCTACTGCTCATAGACGATATACAGTTTCTCGCCGGCAAGGAGCGGATGCAGGAGGAGTTCTTTCACACATTCAATGCCTTGTTTGATCAGCATAAACAGATTGTTCTTACCTGCGACCGTCCCGCAAGTGAAATCCCCAGCATTGAAAACAGGCTGGTTTCCCGTTTTGAATGGGGCCTTGTTACCGAGCTAGAAGCGCCGGATGTTGAGACCCGCATAGCCATCCTTCGTAACAAGCAGAAAAGATTCAATTTGGCCCTTCCCGACGAAGTGATTCAATTCGTGGCAGAGCGTATTCGAACCAATATAAGACGACTTGAGGGAGCGCTTATACGGGTTGCATCCTATGCTTCCCTTACCGGCAGGGAACTTAATGTAGATGCCATAGAACATCTGCTTCGAGATACACTCGATCAGGAGACCCAGACCAGTGTGACCATTGAGGCCATACAGCGCACCGTTGCCGATCATTATGATATTCGCCTTGCAGATATGACCAGCAAACGACGACCGCAATCAATAGCGTTTCCCAGGCAGATAGCCATGTATCTCAGTCGAACCATGACCACTCATTCCTATCCCATGATCGCCGACGCTTTCGGAAGAAACCACGCAACGGTCCTGCATGCTCATCGTATGGTGGAGGACAGAATCAAGAAAGACGCCCGGTTGAGGCAGACTTTGAATATGATCCGTCAACGCATTGATCATCGTAAATAACCTCTATGTTGCCGGCTTCCCGGCAGATCAATTACATTCCTCAATGCTTGTTTACAGATAAATAGAAAAGGCTGTGGATTAAAATGTGGAAATGTTCACAACGTTAATAACCGGGTATTAATCATTTTGGAACCACATGTTATACACAGCTTTTCAATATGCTTTTTTGATCACAAATACTTGATATGTGGCGGTTAAACCTTAATCATTGCATTTATATACAGACCATAATAATAAGAGAATTATATATTACTAAGGATAGTATTATTATATATCTGTTCATTAGTATCCGGAGGACCTCCTTATGAAACTGAAAATAAAGAAGGACGACATAATCGACGGGCTGCAAAAGGTTCAGGCTGTCGTAAGCTCTCGTACCACCCTGCCCATTCTTTCAAACGTTTTATTCAAGGCGGAAAAAAACATGCTGTGGCTGTCGGCAACCGACCTGGAAGTCAGCGTTAGAACCGGTGTGGAGGCCCAGGTTGACAAGCCCGGAGCAACCACCTTGCATTCCAGAAGGGTGTTCAGCATTTGCAGGGAAATCTCCGGGCCGGAACTGGAACTGGATACAAACGACAAGGATGTGACAACGATAAAGACGGGTTCATCCTTTTTCAAAGTAGTTGGGATATCGGAAGATGATTTTCCGCCGCTTCCGAAGTTTGAAGGGGGAAAAAATTATTCAATTGATCAGGGAGTATTCAAGCAAATGCTCGAAAAAACCTGCTATGCGGCTTCCAATGACGAGACGCGTTATATTCTAAACGGGGCTTTGTTGAGCTTCAAGGACGACAAGTTGACAGTGGTTGCCACGGATGGAAGACGGCTGGCCCTTGTGGAACAGGACGTGGAATTTTCAAAGGATTCGGAGGCGGAATTAATTCTTCCGTCAAAGACAATAAACGAATTGATACGAACACTGGGTGATGATGGAAACCTTCTTATAAAATCCACGGATAAACAGGCAGCCTTTGAATTCGGTAATATGCTGGTGGTATCCAAGCTTATAGAAGGGACTTATCCTAATTTTAAACAGGTTATTCCCGCAAAGAGTGACGAGCGTATTGCGATAGAACGGGAATCTCTTTTGTATGCGGTAAGGCGCGCAGCTTTGATGACAACAGACCAGTCAAGATCTGTTAAGCTTACATTTGGAAAGAATCGTCTTGAGATAATTACGGAAACGCCCGATGTAGGAGAGGCTAGGGAGACCGTTCCGATCAAATATAATGGAAAGGAAATTTCCGTAGCTTTCAATCCGGAATTCCTTATGGATCCATTACGTGCCCTGGAAAGCGATGAGATTTTCATGGAAATTACGGACGAACTGAGTCCCGGTGTAATAAAGGCAAACGTTCCATTCCTGTATGTGCTCATGCCAATGCGTCTTTCCTGACATTGCAAGGACCCGTTGAAAGCCCGCGGAATTATTATTTCCCGGAGTCAGAGGATCCTGTATTGGCCGGCTGGCCAATTATGACAGGCAGCAAGGACGAAATGAATGAAGGAACCGGACATGTACCTGATAGGATCTGGCTGGAGAATACAGCACGCGAAGAGGTGCAAGATGTCTTGTCCAATCTTCCCCCCGAAATAAAGGGTCATGCTGAGAAGATCCCCGTTATTCTGGAAGAGAGGCCCAACGAATCCCTGATACGCGACGGTGTGGACCGTGACACCCTCGGTTTGTTCATTGGAAATGCTTATCCGGATGAAGAATCTTCCACCGGGGAATTACCGGCTCAGATCCTGTTATTAATGGGTAATATCTGGGATTATGCTCGACATGAAGCCGGATTGTATCGGATGGAAGTTCGCCGGACCTATCTTCATGAAATCGGGCATTATCTAGGGTTGGATGAGGATGACATGGCAACCAGAGATCTGGACTAGTGGTTGCCGGACTAGGATTCGAACCTAGACTCACAGATTCAGAGTCTGCTGTGCTACCGTTACACCATCCGGCAAGATGGACTTCACAATGTATCAAGTATGAGCGGCGAATCAAGCGTCACTGATAATTCACTTTCGAAATGACTGGAACTCTGCTCAGTATGTGTTTCGGAATTAACCTGTTTAATACCAAGTGCTAATACTTATCGGTATATACTTTTTCTACGTAGCGTTTGCTTGAGGATGCAGCCATCCCTTGCCAACCAAGCTCAAGGCCGGTCGGGGTGATTCCCAAAAGGGACGCAAGGCGGTGACAATCGCCTCTTCAATATCATCGAGCGTCTGGAATATCCG
>SLRP01000192.1 GCA_007130845.1 Kiritimatiellia bacterium
GATCGTCGACACGAAGGTGGCCACGACCTTCAATGAATCCCACATCGGCCAGATGGCCGGCTACCTCAGCCATACCGGCCTGCGGCTCGGGTTGCTGTTGAACTTCAAGCACGCCAAATTGCAATGGAAGCGCATCGTCAACTGACCCCTAATATCCGTGAAATCCGTGCCATCCGTGGTTGTCCCCGTAAGGCGCTGATCCATCGTGTGTTACAGGTCAGGCCCAGTGCGCTGGTGAATAATCCAGGTTAGCCGTTTCCCTGTATCAGGTTCTCTTTAACATCTGCAATAAAGCTGTCGTACTGCACAAAGTCCCTGCGCTCGATCAGCCTCTCAAAAAGATCTTCATAGAATGATGTCACCCATTCCCAGTTATAATATCCCTCTATGCGGGATACCGCCCTGCGCCTGTATTCCTCGACCCTTGCCCTGTCCTCAAGCAGGGCCTGCATCTCCTCCACAAGCGAATCCTCAAGCCTGTTCCGGTCAAAGAAATGGCCGCAATCCCCTATGACCTCCATGTTGACCTTCGAGTTGCGCACCATCACGCAGTTTCCGAACCCTATCTGATCAAGCAACGCCGGCCGGGTACCGTCCACTCCGGAAGGCTGAACATAAAAGTACGCATTGGCGCTCAACTGCTCATACGCATCATCAAACGCATATCCCGTAAAAACGATCCTGTCATCGCCCTTAGCCAGTTCGGACAGCTGTTCCTTGTATTCATCCGCATACGGGGCATCGCCGACCACGACAAGCTTCTTATCCGTATCAAGCCTCCGAAACGCCCGTATCAGAAGATCAACCGCGTTTTCGGGAACGAAACGCCCCACGTAGAGGATATACTCGTCCGGAACAACATTCCATTTACGCAACGCCCACAGATTGTCGTCATTCGATCCGTCCGTTGATTCTCCTTCAGTCCGCGATCCCTGGTGCGAACGCATATTGGTACGGATATTTGCTCCGTACGGCACGAACACCGCCTCATGCCCGTAGAGCGATCTGTAGCGCTCAAGCACTCCCTTGGCATCTGCAATAACAATATTTGCCGACTTGCAGGCTATCTTTTCACACCATTTCTGATAGATCCTGGCGAAACCGGTCCATTTCTCCCGTGCCCAGTCCTCGCCGTCAACATTGATCAGCGTACGTGTACCGGTAATCCTGGGAATCCATACCAGCGGGCTGTTGCCCACTATGCAGTAATAAACGATATCATATCCCTTGAACAGGGCGTGCAGGGTGGATAACGCGGTATGCGTCAGCGTATCCAGGTGCTTCGTCTGGATGGACGGCAACGACACAATACGGACACCCCTGTATTCCTTCTTTACGTCCTTTATGAAATGCGACCGGTTATATACGGTCACATCATGTCCCCGCTGCACCAGACGCACAGCGAGCTGTTCATAGAACTGTTCAAACCCGCTATATCTTGCGGGAATACCCCTGGACCCTATTAATGCGATTTTCATATGCGGATATAAACACGACCCATTCAATTGAGGCAAGTTGCAAGAATGGCGATAAAGTATCTCAAATCCCTGGAAAATCCGGGGATGGATAAGCCCGGGCGTCCATCTTCCTGCTTGCTGACTAACATAACATTGCTATAGCATTCCTTTTCAATGACCCTTCAGGGAACTGAAATGGGACTATTAAGTAATAAATTGCAATCTTGCCTGAACATGGATCGTCATACCGCGGTCAAGTCCGCAATAGCCCTGGCGATATTCGCCGCAATCCTTTCAGCCGCACTCATCGTCTGGCACGGACCGGAACTGACATTTCCGGACGAACGCTCGTACATGGCCCTGGCTGATTCGCTGGCTGATGACGGATCATATCTGTGGGACGGCCAGCCAAGCGCCTACCGGCCGCCCGGATACCCGTTCGTCCTTGCCGGTCTCCGCCTGATACATTTTCCCGACATAGGTCTGAAGCTTGTAAATTCGCTCTTCATGGGACTTGCTGTAATAACTCTGTTCCATCTGATCCTGCGCATCTCCGGACCCGGCCCCGCAGTCATTGGCGCGGCCATCGCCGCGATATACCCCCTTTTCCAATACACAACCACCACATTGTATCCGCAGACGCTTGGAAGCCTATTGTTCCTGCTGACCATGCTGGCACTTTTCGACCCGGACAGGCGTGCAATATCGGCCATAACAGCCGGCGCCGCGTACGGAGCACTAATACTGGCCATACCTGCGTTTCTGATGAAGTTGGCATTGCTGCTGCCGTTGCTGTTGATACTGCGTATTGCCACGCTTCAACGAATCATAGTGTTCACAGGCATCGCCCTTATCACCGTAGCGCCGTGGACTGTAAGGAATTACATGGCCATGGATCATTTCATCCCTGTATCCACCAATTCAGGTGTAAACCTTCTGCTTGGAAACTCCGAACACACCACCCCGAATTCCGGGGTGAATGTCGATATAACTCGCTATCGGCTGAAAACCGAAGGATTGGATGAAGTTGAACAGGACGCCGCATACAGAAAA
>SLRP01000187.1 GCA_007130845.1 Kiritimatiellia bacterium
CTCCGCAATGAGGCCACCTCCTCATATCTTACCGCCTACGGGAAGGCCCAAAAGCAAAAAATCCCAGGGGGTCTGGGGGACAGCGTCCCCCGCCTTACCCACACAAAACAGCGAAGAGCCATTAAATATCAAGACGTCCACGCCCTACAGCACCACTGCTCTCCCGCAAGGCTTCATGAACCAAGGCAAGCACGGCAACACAGGCTGTATCGGTTCGAAGAGTACGCAGGCCCGCCCGGAAAGAGCGAAATCCATGCGCCGCAAACATGTTCCTCTCGTAGTCCACCCATCCTCCTTCCGGTCCAACCGCAAGAAGAACCCGGCCGCCCGCCTTTATTTTCATATCGCCAATTCCCTGCCGTGCCAGAGTGTCCGACATTATCAACAGACTGTCGGAAAAAACCGATGCCAATTCGTCCTCAATAAACGGTTTCAACTCTTTGCGGATCATAACTTCGGGAAGGATCGTGTCACGGGCCTGTTGCAGTCCCTCTATCAATAGAGGACGATATGTCTCCGGCTCGAGCACGTGAGTGTCGAAGTAATTGCGTTCAACCCTGGCGGCGTTGGTCAGTATGATTCGACCGACACCCATAGAGGCAAGTTGAGACCAAAGCCGTCGAGTCACTTTCGGACGGGGCATAGCCAGCATAAGGTCCACGGGAGGCATGACAGGTATCGCGTCCTCAAAGTCGCAGGCCAGTTTGATGTATTCCGAACGCAGTTCACTAACCACCGCAGTCCCTTTAGGGCCGCCAATGATCCCGACTGAAAGAGAGCCGCCTTCGGGCGTCCTGAGAACCTCACGCACATGCCGCGCTCTTGAATCGAAAACCGTCACTTGACAGTAATCGTCCACCTCCCATTGCTCAAAAAGAATAAGGTTCATGATGCGGGTTCCATTACCCATGCACTTATGCACAGCAGGCACTGCACAGTCCTACATGCATATGCCGGGGCATAAACTTAACAGTAACGGGAAACCATGGAATGCTATTGGGCATCCCTGACAGCCTGCTTGAAGACCTCGTTCAAACTTCCCTGGCGATAGCCCTGCATATCAAGAGTTACATACATGTACCCGCACGACTTGAGACCATTCACCACCCTATCGCGTATCTGCGGGTCAAGAAAACGCTCAATCTCGTCATTTGCCAGCTCAATGCGGGCGATGTCCCCGTGAACACGTACACGGACTTGCACAAACCCGAGGTCACGAATGATGTTCTCCGCTTGCTCCACAGCCTTGAGAGCTTCCTTCGTAATTTTCTGTCCATAAGGAAACCTGGAGGCAAGGCAGGCAAATGCCGGCTTGTCAGCCGTTTTCAAACCCATTGCCTTTGACGTCTCCCTGATGTCGGACTTGGTGAAGCCAATTTCCTTCAATAAACTGCGTACGCGTTTTTCCTCCGCCGCGGCCTGTCCCGGGCGATAGTCGCCGATATCATCGGAATTGGTGCCGTCGACTATATGAACATAGCCTTCCTCGTCGGCTATCCGGCGTAACAGGCCGTACAACTCGGTCTTGCAGTGATAGCATCGACTGGTGGGATTGTCGGCATAATCAGGATTGGCCAGCTCGTTCGAACGGATAACGCGGTGCCGCAACCCCAGTGATTCGGCAAGGGCGACAGCCTCGCGCAGTTCCCTTTCCGGAAATGAAGGAGATGTCGCCGTCACGGCCAGTGCGCGCTCACCAAGAGTATCACCCGCCACGGCCGCCACAAACGTGCTGTCCACACCCGCGCTGAATGCTATAATCACCGAGCCCATTTCACGAAACTGACAGCGCAGTGCTTCTAGCTTTTGTGCCAGTTCTTCGGGCAATTCATACTGGATGATATCGATTGTCATGCTCCTCTTTCCCCGGGTAAATCACACATGGAAATATCCCACATCATTCCTTGGCAATCCAGCCGCCGCCCAGGATTTCATCGCCTCGATATATGACTGCTGCCTGTCCCGGCGCAACGGCAAACTGGGGTTCAGTGAAGTAAACCCGTACTGAGCACTCATTCTCAAGCTCGATACGCGCGTCAGAGCCCGGATGACGATAACGGACACGAACCGTATACAAATCATCACCATCCTCCGGATATCCCGACACCCAGTGCATGTCTTTGACGAGGCAGGATTCGCTGACTACGCCTGATCTGCGAGCCACAACCACCGTGTTGGAATTCTCATCCAGCCGTTTAACATACAACGGCGAAGTCGAAGCGACGCCCAGCCCCTTTCGCTGACCAACGGTAAACCTGTGAAAGCCATCGTGTCCGCCCAGGTCACGGCCGTCGTCATCTACAATGCGTCCCGGCCGGCGAAGCTCAGGATGATACCGCTCAACAAAAGGCGCCGGACCTGCCTCTGTTATGAAACATAGATCCTGACTTTCCGCCTTACCTGACGTTGCTACAGGCAATCCCCGTTCCTCCGCATACCGGCGAACCTCCTCCTTTGTCCAGCCTTCAAGAGGAAACAGGCTGTGTTCGAGTTGATTCTGGGACAGCCTGTGCAGGAAATAGGACTGGTCCTTATCAGGATCGACCGCCCTGTACAAATGCCATGAGCCAGCCTTCTTTTCCTTGCGCACATAATGGCCGGTGGCGACATGCGTGCAACCTACTTGCCGGGCCCGGTCAAGAAGCGCGCCGAACTTGATGCGCTGATTACATAAAACACACGGCGACGGCGTTATTCCAGAGGCATAACCTTCGACAAATGGATTAATAATAGCCTCTTCGAACAGCTCCACCGCGTTGACCGAATAATGTCGGATACCCAGATATTCGCACACTTTCCGGGCTCGCTCTATGTCATCCAGGGAACAACACCTCGAACCCTCCTTGAAAAGGTGCAACGTCAATCCCATAACTTGATATCCGGACTCCTTCATCAATCCGGCAACTACGGAGCTGTCCAGACCGCCGCTCATTCCGACTGCCACCTTCAACCCGGACTTATCGCTGTTTGTTTCCTCCAACATGTCTGAAATGTCCCATTAATGAGGGATAATTACAAGGCGTCGAGTTTGATAACACATCAGGCGGACATATCAAGAATCCGCCATATTTGATGATACCGGGTGTCAGTAAAATTTGAATATTGCCTGATATACATGACATTTCGGCTTACCCGACGCCCCAGTCATGAATGCGACCTATCCACGCCTTGACATATGGTGTATCTGTATGATGTGTGCAAACTTGAATGAGTTGTCTAATTACAGGGAGGAAGGGTACGTTTGTGGACAAGGAACTTGCAAGCGAGCGCATCCAGATAGAGCGAAAACAGTTCTTCTTTGATTTGAAGGAAAATCCCAGGGGTAGGTTTCTACGGATAACCGAGGACGTCGGAGGACGTCGGGACACCATAATTGTACCCGCTCCTGGATTGAAATTGTTCCGTGATTCGCTGGATCGCATTATCAAGTCCGATCAGGAAAACAGCCGAATTCCGGAATAGAGTTTTCACTTCCCGGGGAGTTCCAATATCGCTTCGGCAGCCTGTACTCCGTTTCCCGTTACAGGATTCCGGGAGATCGGACATACTGCGGGATTGCGCATTGTGTAAGCCTTCAGACTGCTGTTCGATTGTTTCATCCGGGCGCCGTGAAAGCACGTTAACCTGCTAAAATGGCATTTATTCCGGCAAAAGGGGGATACGGTTGGCCGATATAGTTATAAATACAGACATCAATACACCCCTCAATGTGTTTGACTGCACGCGATTCTTAATGTAGCGTTTCGTTAAAGTCTGCAGAGGCTTATTACGTCATGAAATATCGCATCCTAACAGCCGCAATACTGATGGCATTCCTGGCTTTCCCGCAGGAGAGGGTCATGGCGGAACAGCGGCAATCAGGAAGATACGACAGGCAGCAAACCAGAGCCATTGAAATGCACGATGTCCAAACCGGGACACTGCCATCCGGTGAAGTTGATGAGAGAGAACCCGCCTGGCGCCAGAGGCCATATGGCAGTGCGGGTGATGATGCCCCGGACTTCAGAAGATCCCCATCACCTGCTTCTTCATTTTCAGTTCAAACACCTCCTCCCAGAGAAGAGCGCCGGAGTAGAAACTGGCTGTTGCCGGCGCTGCCGGATGATGTTGAATTGGGAGATGACCCGGAGCCTACAGGATGGGGGTGGCTCGCGGATGATGTGAACAGACGGCTCAGGGCCGAACAGGAGTCCGAACTCCGTGAAGAAGAGGATGAGAGCGCCACAATAGAGTCGTTATTACTGGAAAGGGGGGAGCCTGGGATATACGGACTTCCATTCGGAGAAATGACTTCTCCGGAAAATGCAATTTTGGGTATAATAGATTTACATGGCGATGAAACCTTCAATGCACATTTATTGGAACAAGCTCTCTCCGATGACGATCAATTCTTGAACCGGTTGTCAGGCATGGCAATGGATGGGGATCAAGGCGAGGAGAGATCCGCCGACAACGATTTCCGTGATAGTCGATGGGGTATGGATCAGGTGTGGGGCATAAATGAAGAGGGTTCCGGAGGGTTTCTTGATTATGAACCCCCGGTGCAATCGCATATTCCCTCCGTGAGTGAAAATATCCGCAGCCACGGCATGATGCCGGACATGCAAGGTACCCGCTATTGGGGCGCCGATGCTGATAACGGCGCCACCGTGACTTCTTCGCAGGACCGTTCACCTTCAGAGTTCAACGCAAACCGTGACTCATTTTCCGCCCATCAAAGACCTGGGGACTCGTTTGGTTCCGCCTCCGAAGATGGAGCTGCGTCATCTGACTTCGGGCGTGCATCGCGCTTTTCCGTAACCGAATCACCACGTTACCGTTCGGATAATGACAGGCCGTCATTCCGTTCCATGCAGAGCGGGCGGCACACCATAGGAGAGCAAATCGACCGTCCTCTGGAGAATTGGTGATCCCGCGATACGGCACGCTCCATCCAGGGTGACCGGCAACCAAACTGGCGCGATACCAACCGCGCCAGACGGCTGTTACCCGGAGCGCCCCGTCCCTCAATTGAAGGAAATTTCATCGTTGATTATTTTCCGCTTTCCATAACGGGATCATTTGCTACCGTTTGCCCGTGCCGTTAGTATTGAAACAATGAATCAAGGCTTTGGCTTACGATGATACCAAGATATACCCGCCCCGAAATGGGGGCCATATGGTCGGACGAAAACAGATACCGGAACTGGCTCGATATAGAGGTGCTCGCATGCGAGGCGATGCATAGACGGGGCGATGTACCCGCCGCCGATCTTAAACGAATAAAGCAGCGAGCGCGGTTCGATGTATCCCGCATAGATGAAATCGAGAGGGAGGTGGATCACGACGTTATAGCATTCCTTACATGCGTGGCTGAATACGTCGGCCCTTCGGCCAGATTTATTCATAAAGGGCTGACAAGCTCCGATGTGCTAGACACGGCTCTTGCGCTTCAAATGGTGCAGGCAGCCGACCTCCTGATACGCGATATGAAGGCGGTCCGCCGAAGCGCGGCGCGGGTCGCGAAAAAACACAAATACACCCCGATGATAGGGCGTACCCACGGTGTTCATGCCGAACCAACTACATTCGGGCTTAAGATGGCGCTGATGTATGATGAATTCGGCCGCGCTCTCAAGCGCATGGAAACAGCGCGCGAAACAGTGCGCGTAGGCCAGCTTTCCGGAGCAGTGGGAACTCATGCCCACCTCGATCCATCCATTGAAAAATACGTATGCTCCAAACTTAAACTGAAGCCCGCATCAATTTCGACGCAAATCCTGCAGCGTGACCGCCACGCAGAATTCGTTACAGCACTCGCGATGGCAGGTTCATCCGTGGAACGCTGGGCCCAGGAGTTCCGGCATCTTCAGCGAACGGAAGTACTGGAGGTGGAAGAGCATTTCGGAGGCAAGCAGAAGGGTTCTTCTGCAATGCCCCACAAGCGGAACCCCATCGTGGGTGAGAGATTATGCGGAATGGCGCGTCTATTGCGAGGTTACGCCTTGACTGCAATGGAAAACGTTGCGTTATGGCACGAGCGCGATATATCGCACTCGTCCGCCGAACGGGTAATACTTCCTGACGCTTGTATAGCCCTTGACTACATGCTTGTAAAACTGGAACAACTGGTCCGCACAATGAAAGTCCATCCAGGGCGAATGGAGAAAAATCTCTCGGCCACACATGGGCTTGTTCATTCACAGTCAGTGTTGTTGCTGCTGACGGAAAATGGAGTTGGCCGGGAGGATGCGTATCAATGGGTTCAACGGAACGCCATGAAGGCATGGACACGGGAAGAGGATTTCATGGGGCTGATTGCAAAGGACCCGGACATAAGAAACCGTGTCACCGAAGAAGAATTGAACAAGGCTTTTGATCTGAAAAAACATTTCCGACATGTCAAACGAACGTTCAAAGCCCTGGGACTGGATGCATAAACCGATGGAGATCTCAAATGAAGAAAATAGAGCGGGCACTGATCAGCGTAAGCGATAAGAAGGGTGTGGTTGATTTCGCCTCGGCTCTGGCCAAACGCGGTATTGAAATCCTGTCCACTGGGGGCACGGCAAGGGCTCTGCGGGACGCCGGCATAACGGTGAAGGATGTATCCGAGTTTACAGGGTTTCCCGAGATGCTGGACGGCCGCGTAAAGACACTGCATCCAAAGGTGCATGCCGGGCTTCTCTATCGGCGGGGCGACCGCGATCATGAGCAGACCATGAAAGAGCATGAGCTTGCTCCAATTGATTTGGTATGTGTAAACCTCTACCCCTTTGAGGAAACCGTCGCCAAACCCGATGTCGAACTGGATGAGGCTGTTGAAAATATAGATATCGGCGGTCCTGCAATGCTGCGTTCCGCTGCCAAGAACTTCAGAGCTGTGACAGTGGTAATCGACCCTGATGACTACAACCGGGTACTTGCAGAAATCGCATCGGATGACGGATGCACCAGTGAACAACTTCGCATGGAACTTGCCAATAAGGTCTTTGCAAGGCTTGCGGCGTACAACGCATCGATAGCAGGGTATCTTGAGAGACAATGCGGGACGGAATGGCAGTCGTCGCCGTTTGTAATGGCTTACGGCCCCGGCAATCGCCTCAGATACGGGGAAAACCCGCATCAGGCGGCGGCTGTATACAGGGATGCGCATGCTTCATCCGTAACTCTTGCACATGCCGAGCAGCTGCACGGCAAGGAACTTTCCTACAACAATTATCTGGACGGTGACGCCGCGCTCGAAGCAGCCAGGGAGATATATGACAAGGCGGGCACCGTAATAATCAAACACTCAAATCCCTGCGGTTATGCCACCGGGAAAAATCTTGCCGAGGCATTTGAAGCAGCCTGGGACGGGGATCAGGTATCCGCATTCGGAAGCGTTATTGCAGTAACACATCCAGTCACGATGGAAACCGCTCAAAAGCTCAAGGGGCGATTCATTGAAGTGCTTATAGCACCCGATTATGACGAAGATGCCTTGAAATTCCTGCGTGACAAGAGCGCCGACATTCGTCTCCTTAAATTGACCCGCCCGTTGACGCCGCCGTCTCCCGACATGACCATACGCCAAATCTCAGGGGGATTGCTGGTGCAGGAAAGGGATACGGGATTGGTCGATAACTGGTTTGTACCCACCGAGACCCCGTTTCCGGAAGATAAAAGGGAGCTGGCGGAATTCGGGGTTGCGGCCTGCAAGCATGTTAAATCCAACACCATTGTAATAGTCCGTGAATACGCGCCGGGGCAGTTCATGCAGATAGGCATGGGCGCCGGCCAGCCAAACAGAGTTGACGCCCTGCGAAAACTTGCGCTGCCTCTGGCTTTCAACAATATCGAACGCTTTTATGAAACATCCAAGGTTTACGGAAAATCCCTCCAGGAATTCCAAATGGAAACAATGAGGGATAGCGTCATGGTATCCGACGCCTTCTTTCCTTTTGCTGACAGCATAGAACATGCCGCGCAGGCCGGCATAAGGAATATTGTACAACCCGGCGGATCCAAACGTGACGAGGAGGTCATAGCTGCATGCGACCAGTACGGAATAGCCATGGCCTTCACTGGAATGCGCCATTTCCGGCATTGAGCGTGCGTTGCAAGACGCTTCTACGGCATAAGAGGCTTGGAAGTGATTATCCCGGATTCGTGAATCATTGTCATAGCGCGCGGGATAATACGCCGCGCAATTCCTCGTCAGCCAGGTCGGCCGGGTTCCCCTTCATACTGCTTGAACGTCCGGATTTTGAGATAATTTCATCGAAATCCTTTTTCAATACGCCATGATCACCCAGCGGGGGCACATTGAGAATGCCGCATAATTTCACGATCCAATCCAGGCCGTCATCTATTTCAGCGCCGGATCGCCCTGTCAACAGACGCGAAACCTCTTCGTATCGTTCAAGGGCGCGATGACCCGGCATGCCCTTTCGAAGGGAGTTGACATTGGCTTCCACTACAAAAGGCAACAACCTGGCGCACAACGCGCCGTGAGGAGCAGGATACATTCCCCCCAAGGGGCCGGCCAACCCATGCACTGCGCCCAGCCGCGCATTTGCAAGCGCCATTCCGCTCAACAATGCCGCGATGCACATATCCGACCGGGCCGCCTTGTTCCGCCCATCCTCGCACGCAGATCGAAGGCTTCCGGCATGACGCAGCCCTTCGCGGCAAACGGCATCAGTAAGGGGATTGGAATCATTGCTCACGAAGGCCTCAATGAGTTGAGTCATTGCGTCCAGCCCCGATACAGCCGTGATGTCCGGAGGGAGTTCATAAGTCAATTCCGGATCCACTACGGCATATCCGGGAATCATCAGGTGATTCCGCATGCTTACCTTTACACGATGTTCCGGAGACTCAATGACCGCATTTCGCGTAACCTCCGCACCTGTCCCTGCCGTAGTGGGAACGGCAATGAACGGAGCAGCCTGCCTTGCCAATGTCTTGCCGCCTCCGATCACCTCAAGATAATCCATCAGGTCCCCGGCGTTGGTCATCAACGCCGAAACAACCTTTCCGGCATCAATAACGCTTCCGCCCCCGACACCTATTACATGATCGCATCCGGCATTCCGCGCCACATGCGCAGCCTCTCTAACGAGTTCCGTGGATGGTTCCTGAGCCACCTGATACCGGGTAACGGAAATTCCTTCTGCCTCGAGAGCAGAGGCGAGATAGCCGGTGCGCTCCCTTGATCTTCCGGTAACCAGCAAGGAATGCTTACCGGAAGCCGACGCCAAACCCGGAACCTTGCGCACCGATCCCTCTCCAAAGATAATGCGTCCGGCGGTTGCAAATTCAAAAGTCACATCATTTCCAATAAATTATTATATCACCGCCTCCACTCTAAATCGCGAAGTCCTGGCCGGCAATTACGACAGGGGTTATCCGCCCCATATGCTGTTGGGATCGATAGAACGGGATGAATTATACTCTGGAACAGTGTCAACCGGCTCCGGCGAGGAAGTTTCAAGGTCTCCTGTATCGCCCTTGATTTCGGGCCCGGAACGCTTACGCAGAACCAACCCATACACCAGTTCGCGACCCAAAGCTTCCGACGCACGCCTAAGCGACCCCAGCGTAATAGTCCCGGCCTGCTCCCTTTTCTCCCAGTTTATTACCGTGGGCTGCGCAACACCAGCCCGCCTAGCCAGTTCATATGAGGAAACACCCATTTCAATACGCATCGCCCGGATAGAACTCCCGCTCCCGTCTTGATTATTGTTGCTCATACTAATAGCCTATTAGCTATTATATGCATTGTCAACAGCTTAAACAGTATCACCCTTGGCTTTTCCGTATACACTGACGGAGCGGATAGATATTGTTGACGGTTGTCGAACCGGACAGATATTTCAAGTTTTCGACCCATGAATATCACTTCAAGACTGTACAAGCATTGCCTTGAGGATATCATTAAGAGTGCCGTCTTTTTTCACCTGATACACGGA